>JAEYUO010000047.1 GCA_023432465.1 Planctomycetota bacterium
GGGGGGGGGGGTCCCCCCCCCCCCACGTTGAGGAACTGTGCTCAGCAGCCGCCTGCGAACCAGGCGGACAAGAACGCGAAGATGTCGGGCACGCTGACGGTGCCAGAGCTGTCAAAGTCCGCCCGAAGACTGGGGGCGAACCAATCGGCAAGGAAGGCGAAGATGTCCGGCACGCTGATAGTGCCGTCCTGGTTATGGTCTGCGCGGCAGCAAGGCGTCAAGTTGTTGCCTGGTGCGTTGCACGTCGTGCCATCGCCGGCGTAGGAAGAGTTGATGCCGGTGCAATCGCCGGCCGAGGCCACGATGACGCACGCTGCGCCCATGCAGCACGCGCCGCCGGAGGGCTCCTGCTCGCATGCGCCGCGGCTGACGCTCCAGGAGTTGAGGGTGCCGACATCGCCCGCGGCGGAGTCGGTGATGGTGATGGTCCAGGTTCCGGCGGGGCTCAGCCCCGCGAACGGGATGAAGCTGGTGAACGCGCCGTTCGGAGGACTTGTGGCGGTGCCATCGTTCGTTGAGGGGCTGTAGAGACCGTGCGGAACAGTGACGGGTGTCGCGGCGATTGCGGCCCAGAGGTCGTCGCCACCGTCGGCAAAGACGTAGTTGTCCGTGCTCGACAGGTCAGAGCCCGATCCGAAGCCGGTGTTCGAGAAGCGGCGGACACGATTGATCACGTCGATGGGGCCGACGATCGGACCCACATCGGGCGTGAACGTGAGGGTGATGGTCAGGTCCCCGATGAATGTGTGGTTGATGTTGAGGTCGAGGAAGAGCGAGTCGATCGGGGTCGTGTCGGAGACGATGATGAAGTCCGTGAAGGTGTTGTTGTCCGTGATCGCCAGCGCCGGGCTGGAAGTCCCGATCGCCGCGCCGGCGAGGCAGTTGCTCCCTTCACCGGCAAACTCGCCTCCCTGGAAGGCACACTGGAGGGAGTTGAGGATCACGCATGATCCGCCAACGCAGCACGCCCCGCCGGTGGGGCATGGCGCGCCCACACCCTGGAAGGTCCCACCCTGGAAAGCGCACTGGAAGGAGTTGAGCTGCGCGCAGTCGCCATTGGCGGCGATGCATGCACCCGGTGCGGGGCAGGGTATGCCTGCACCCTGGAAGGTCCCGCCCTGGAAGGCGCATTGGAAGGAGTTGAGCTGCGTGCAGTCACCGTTGGCGGCGATGCATGCACCCGGGGCCGGGCACGCCGAGGCGTCGCCCTGGTAGCTCCCACCGACAAATGCACAGTTGGCCTGTGTGCGGATCACGCAGTCGCCGTTGGCCGCGATGCACGCCCCGACCGGCGGGCACATGGTGTCATCGCCCTGGTAGGTTCCCGTGCAGTTGGCCTGGATTGTGAGGAAGCAGGTGCCATCGGGCTGAGTGCAGGCGCCAACGGGTCCGGCAAGTGACTGGCCGCTGACGGCCATGACAACCGTGGACGAGCTGGCGGCCGGTTTGGTGAACTCGATTGCAGCGACTGCGCTGGTGTTCAGGCCAAGCCCGGCGAGGTTGATGATCGTCTGATACAGACGGGGGTTGTTGGCAGACCCGTCGTCGGGGATGTCCGTGTTGAGGTTCATTCGTCCAAGGTCAACAAGCCCGTTGTTCGTGGTGACGTTGAACCAATCCTGTGCGTTGAAGGGGATGCTCATCGAGAAAGAGGTATCGGAGAAGTGGACCACCAGCGAGCCCAGACCGCCGCCGCCCGCGCTGGAGGCAAAGACCGCCAGCAGGTCGTAGGGCCTGACGTCAGCAGGAGCGAACGTCAGCGTGCCCGTCGGGGATGACGCGTTCAAGAACAGGGCGTTGGGCTGGTCATACGGCGCGAGCTGGCCATTGATGGACGGGCTGGAAACGCTGAAAAACGCGCCGCCTGCGGGAAGGCCCTTGACCGAACCCGGGAGGAACGCCTCGTACCAACTGAAGTTGCCGCCGACATCGAACGGCTGGGCGAACAGGTTGTACGGGATTATTGCCGAGTTCTCGACGACAACATCGCGGTTGAAGCCGGTCATCTCGATGGGGTCCATCTGGGTGATGGCGGGGAGGCCGCTCAGGGCCAGCACGATCGTGTTTTGCGCGCCCCCGCCAGCGGGCTTGGTGAACTCGATGCTCGCGATCGCAGACGATGAAAGTCCCAATGCGGCGAGGTTGATGTTGGTCTGGTAGATGCGGGGATTGCCTGCCGATCCGTCATCTGCGATGTCGGTGGTCAGATTCATTCGCCCAAGGTTGTTCAGCGCGTTGTTGGTGGTCACAAAGAACCAGTCCTGCGCGTTGAAGTTGATCGGGCCAAACGTCGTCGTGTCGGTGAAGGTGATAACGAGCGATCCGACACCGCCGCCGTTTGAAGAAGAGGCGAAGACCGAGATCATCTCATAGGGAATCTGGTCCGCGGGATCGAGAATGAGCGAATCCGTTGGGACAAAGGAGTCAAGGAACAGCGCGTTCAGCGCGTCATAAGGCTGAAGCTGAACCATGGTGCCGTCGAGCACGCTGTTAAACGTGCCGCCCACCGGCAGGCCCTTTGTGGTCGCCGGCAGGTTGCGCTCGTACAGCGACCAGTTGTTGAAGGTGTCGAACGGTTGGGCGAGCGAGCCATACGGCGAGACGCCCGTGTTCTCCACGACGACATCGCGGTTCCAGCCCGTGGCCGAGATCGGGGTCATCTGGGCGGCCGCGGCAGCGCCGAAAGACAGCAGGGCCGTGATGGCCAATGCAACTTCGCGCTTCACTCGAGGGGACTTCATGTTCAACTCCTCATGGCCCACACCACGACGACGGTTCACGTCCCGATCCGCACGCTGCGGAGCGGGAATCCGATCCGGTCGCGCGCGGAGTGAAAAGCCCGCTACGGCAGGATCATTCAATTCGCCAGTTTACCACGACGCGGCAGGATGCGCCAAGGATGAAACCTCCATGTATGCCGATACTCAGTCCTATAGTCGTCGGAAGGTCCTGTTGGAGGCTTGGGGCGGGGATTGGACGCGCAGCTCGGTCGATGTCGCCGCGACACTCCTGCGATGGCCACCCCGAACGGGTCGGCTCGACCGAAACTTCTGGAGGCACCTATGAACAAGCTCTTTGCTCCAAGTCTCATCGGCCTGATCGCGCTCGCCGCGGGCTGTGCGCAGCAGAAGCCGTCCGACGGTACGCAGATGGCGAAGATTCAGGCCGCGCCAGGTGGCGGAGACACCCGCGAGGCGACCCCGGTGACCCTGAAGGCTGGAGATGTTGCCCCGGTGCTCAGCATCGAGCAGTGGCTCAAGGGCTCGGCGGTGAACAGCTTCGAGAGCGGCAAGGTCTATGTCGTCGAGTTCTGGGCAACCTGGTGTGGGCCGTGCGTGGCCAACATCCCGCACCTCAACAGCATCCAGGCCGAGCACCCCGATGTCGTCGTCATCGGCGTCGCAGGGAGCGAGCGTCGGCCCGCGGAGGGCCAGCCCGATACACGCGTCGAGAAGCTCAACGATTTCATCGCCAAGCGGGGCGATGGCATGAACTACCGCGTGGCCTACGACGATGACCGCTCGATGCCCAGGGCATGGATGGAGCCCGCCGGGCAGAACGGCATTCCGTGCGTATTCATCGTCGGCGGCGATGGCAAGATCGCGTGGATCGGCCACCCCGTCGCGATGGACAAGCACCTCGCCGCGGCGATTGCGGCGGCAAAGTAAGCCGCCCCGTCTTCACTTCAACTCGCGTACTTTGATGTTCCGAAACGCGACCACATCGCCATGGTCCTGGAGGCAGATGTGTCCCTTCTCGCGTGTGGCGAAGTCGGGCATCCCGGTCCATTTGCTCTTGGAGTGTGCCGCTTTGTAGGTCTCGCTTCCGAGCTCCAGATCGACGACCTTAAAGCCATTGAGCCAGTGCTCGATCTTCTTGCCGCGGCAGACGATCCGCGCCGAGTTCCACTCCCCCGCCGGCCGGCCCGTGTCCACGGTCGCTGGCAGGACGTCATAGAAGCTGCCGGTCCGCGTCTTGGCCTTGGCCTTGTCGCCGTGGCGGAGATCATCGAGGATCTGGAACTCCGGCCCCGTCTGCCACGGGTAGTCGTGCGTTTCGGTCGTGCGGTAGATGATCCCGCTGTTCCCGCCCTGCGCAACCTTGAACTCCAGCGCGAGTTCGAAGTCGCCGAACTGCTCATCGGCCATGATGTCCCCGCCCGCCTTGCCCGGGGCATATGACAGCTCGCCGCCCGCGACAGTCCAACCCGTGTTCTCAGGCAAAGCGGGCTTCTTGTAGCCGCGCCAGCCCGCGGTTGATGACCCGTCGAACAGCAGCCGCCAGCCGTCGGCTTTCTCCGCTGCCGTCAGCGTGTTGTGCGTGCGGACATCCCGCCACTCGGCAGGCAGCGTGACCGAGCCCGTCGCGGCCCACTCCGCCCCGCGCGTGAGCATCGCGCGGAATCCGGGCGTGGTAACGGAAGACTTGGTATCCTCAACGCCTGTCCACACATGCCCGAGCGGCGTGGCAAACACCTTGCCCTTGCCGAACTCCAGCGTGAACGCCATCGGTTCGTGCTTCCCGGTCCCGCCAGATTCCGTGGTAGACATCGCGCGGGCGAGCAGGCTGTAGCGGGCGTTCTGCGCGTTCACCAGGTCGTGATACAGCTCATCGCGCGTCGTGAAACTCGCGAGCCCCTTGGTGATCGGGTGGTCCTTGTCGACTACCTCAACTTTGAACTCATGCACGGAGCCGTGCCCCGTGCCGTCTCGCCACATCAGCCCAAGCATCTTCTCGTAGTCCGCCCAACCCCGGAAGGAGTTGTCCGCCGCGTGAACGGCCACGACACCGACGCCGCGCGAAACCGCCTCAACGAAGTTCCGCTCCGCGGCCTCGCCCCACCTCCTCGGTTCATGAATGTCGTTGTAGTCGAGCACGAACAGCTTGTACCCGCCGAGCTTCGCAGCATCGGCGAGCGTCGCCGCGGGGTCATCGGTTATGGTGACATCAAACCGTCCGGTCGCCTCCAGCGTGTCCGCGTGCACGCGGCTCGTGTATTGCCAGTTGTGGTTGTTGTGCCCGGTGATGAGCAGCGTCGGAATCGGTTCCGCCGCGGCGGGATTCGTCGAGCAAAGCAAACCGGCGGCAAGTGCGAGCGCGAGCATGAGAAACTCCCAATGGGACGGTGCGACTGTGTCTCTTGTGCGGATGATACGGGAACTCTCTGCTGATCGGGCGGCCGTCTGCCCGTTGTGCGAGCCGTCAGGACCCCGCCGGAATCGTCGTGGCGTCGCCTTGTTTCGCCGCCACGAGTTCATCCCGCACTCGCTCCAGCAGTTTCTTTGTCGCGTGGATGCCCTCCGCCTCGCCCAGCCGGCCGCCCTCGTACTCGATCCCGATGTGCCCGTTGTACTTCGCCGCGAGCACGATCTTCAGCATCTTCCGGTAGTCGATCGTCGTCTCATCGCCCGCCTCGTTGAAGTCGTAGCTCTTGGCCGAGACGCCCTTGGCAAACGGCATCAACTCCTCGGTTCCCTTGTACCGGTCATACGCCTCCTTGTCGGAGATGCGGAAGTTGCCGAAATCGGGCAGCGTCCCCGCTCGCTTGTGCCCGACCTTCTTGATCACCGCCGCGAGCCATGCGCCGTTGGAAGACAGGCCACCGTGGTTCTCGACAATGACATTCAGGTTCATCGGATCGGCCAGCTCGCACAGCCTGCGGAGTCCATCCGCCGCGCGGTCGCGCTGCTCGTCATAGGTGCCGCCGGATTTGGCGTTGACGCGGATCGAATGACACCCCAGCGCCGCGGCGGCATCCAGCCACTTGCGGTGGTTCTCCACCGCCTGCTTTCGCTTTGCCTCATCCGCATCCCCCAGCGCCCCCTCACCGTCGCACATAATCAGCAGACTCTTCACGCCCTGATCATCGCACCGCTTCCGCAGCTCCCGCGTGTAGTCCGCATCCCCCTTCTTCTTCCAGAACTGATTCACGTACTCGACCGCATCGATCCCGAACTCCTCCTTCGCCGCCTTCGGGAAGTCCAGATGGTCCAGCTTGCCGCCAAAGAGCGCGCGGTTGAGCGACCACTGAGCAAGGGAGATCTTGAAGAGGGGTTCGGGCACTGTGACGCACCTTGCGGAAGCGCGAGACGCGGGAAGGCGCAAGGCCGCCGAGGTCGCGGCCATCAGGACGAGGGATTGACGACGGGAGACCGAGACCTGTGTGCTATGCATTGGCGTATCTGAACAGCAATCGGTGCCGCGGTCAAGCCCGTTCAGTCTTCAGTGTCTTCCAGCTCAACGGCCTGAATGCCTGGTTCTCGCCTCGGAACCCCGGCATCCGCATTCTGCGGCACGGAGATCACAATCTTCAGGCTTTTCACGGATGCGGGTACGCGCTTGAGCAGCGAGGCTTGCGCACCCGACCGCAGCAAACGATCCACCACGTACCGCGTCGATGAATCGGGCACACCCAGCGTCAGCACGCCGCGCGTCAGTTTGACGACCTCAACCTTGTCCGCGATGTGGGACGGAAACGTCTGTGCGACAGCGATCGATGCCGCGCCGACGGCCTTGTGCGCATGCTTGACGTGGTCGAACGCATCATGCACCGCCGCGGCGATGGTCGGATCAGCCCAGACCTTGCGGATTCTCTTGAGCGCGGCGGGATTGTCCGCGAACGCCTTCCGCTCGCCGAGGGTTGGCTGATCCGGCGCACGCATGCGGGCTGCGCGGATGGCCATCAGGCTCTCGGCAAATGCTCGTGCATCGGGCTGGGGCGCGGCCATGGCCACAGTGTAGGGGAATCAGCGCCACGATTCACAAAGCCTCATTGTGGGCGTACACACCGCCGTTACACCGCCCCGCCCTCAAACACCACGCGCTGCTTCTTCGCCCCCGGCTTGGCCGTCGGTACCGCGCTCAGCAAGGACTGCGTGTACTTGTGCTGCGGATTGTTGATGATGTCCAGCTTCCGCCCCTCCTCGACAATCTTGCCGCGATACATCACCGCGATCCGGTCGCACATGTGCTGAATCACCGCCATATCGTGGCTGATGAACAGATAGCTGAGGCCGAAGTCTCGCTGCAGGTCCTTCAACAAGTTCAGGATCTGCGCCTGGATCGAAACATCCAGCGCGCTCGTTGGCTCATCGCACACAATGAAGCTCGGCTCCAGCGCGAGCGCCCGTGCGATGCCAATGCGCTGCCGCTGCCCGCCGGAGAACTCGTGCGGATACCTGTCCGCCGCGGCCTTGGGCATGCCGCACCGCACCAGCAGCTTCTCGACCCGGTCGCGAAGCTCGGACTTGTCCGTGCAGATTCCGTGCACCATCAGCGGCTCGCCCAGGATATTGACGATCCGCATCCGCGGATTCAGCGAACTCGCCGGATCCTGAAAGATGATCTGCATCCGACGCCGCATCGCCTTCAGGCCCGCGCCCGACAATCCGTACACATCCTGCCCGTCAAACACAACCTGACCCGAAGTGCGTGGGATCAGGCGAAGCAGCGTCCGCCCGACCGTCGTCTTTCCGCACCCGGATTCACCGACCAGCCCGAGCGTTTCGCCCTGGCCGATGTCAAACGAGACGCCATCGACCGCACGCATCCACCCGGTGGTCCGCTGCAGGATGCCCGACTTGATCGGGAAGTGGGTGTTGAGGTCCTTGACATGGAGCAAGGTCTTCTTGGGCGATTGAGAGTCTGTGGACGTCGGCATGATGCGGAGGGTACGCCGCCGCTACGATCCCCGCATGGCACGACTGATCCGACACGATGCGACGGGGCCGGTCAAGATCGACCCGGCCACCTGGCCCCGGGACGAACAGGGAAACCTCAAGCCGATCTTCATCTGTGCCTGCGGGCTCTCGCAGAACTTCCCGTTTTGTGATGGTGCGCACAAGGCCTGCCGCGCATCGGAGGCCGCGGGGAAGCTCTATGTCTATGACAACGAGCGGAAGACCGTGACCGACACGCGGGACGACGCCTGAACGGTTAGAGCTTCAGCAGCTTCGCGGCCAGTTCGATCGGATGCAGCGAGTCTCGACCCGCCCCGTCGTGAATCTGGTGGCGGCAAGACGTGCCCGGGGCGCAGATGTGCGTGCCGGGACCTGCCGCGCGCGCCGCGGGCAGCAGGGACAACTCCCCGATCTTCATCGACAGGTCGTAGCGGTCGGTCGTGAAGCCAAAGCTGCCGGCCATTCCGCAGCACCCCGAATCGAGCACCCTCACCTGATCGCCCAGCAGCCGGCGCAGGAGCCTCGCGCTGGTCTCTGCACCCCAGAGCGCCTTCTGGTGGCAGTGGCCGTGGAGCAGGGCCCCGCCCTCCGACGTCGCTTCCGCGATCGCCGCGGCGTTGAGCATCGGCGGCACGGGGTGGCGGTCCCAGTCGCGGTCGATGAAGTCCTCGATCAGCAGCGATCTCTGCGCCAGCGCCTCGCGATCCTGAATCGGGGTCTTGAGCTTGAGTTGGAGCCAGTCGTCCTTGACCGCGCTCAGGCATGAGGGTTCACAGAACACCACCGCGTGCACGCGGGCATCGCCCGTCGCCGGCCGCAGCAGCTTCAGCGTGGTATCGATCGAGTCCTGAGCATCTTCCAGAAGTCCGGTGGAGATCATCGCGCGGCCGCAGCACCCCGCACCAAACCCCGTCGCGCCGACGACTCCGCCCTCGACCGGAAGCAGGTCGACCACATACCCAAGCGATTCCAGCACCTGGATCGACGCGATACCAATCCGCGGCTCGTTGTATGCAGTAAAGCAATCGGCAAACAGCACGACTCGCGGCGAATCTGGGGACGGTTCCGGCCGCGTCTTTCGATGTGCAGCAAACCACGAGTACAGCGAAGTCGCAAACGGCGGCACATCCCGCCGCGGGTCGATCCCAAGCACACGCCGCAGGATCCACTTGGTGAGCCCGAGCCGATTGACCCAGGTGGCGATGCCCGGGGTCATCGAGCCAAGTCGGTTCAGCAAACGCACATGCCCGAACATCCGAGCGACCAGAGGAGGGGCGCCCTTGGCCGCGTACCGCTGCGCGGCGTACTCAGCCTTGAGCCGCGCGATATCCACATTGCTCGGGCACTCGCTCTTGCAGGCCTTGCACGACAGGCACAGATTCAGCGTCTCAATGGTCTCGGCATCATCAAAGTTGGGCCTCGCGCTCTCGCCGAAGCCGGGGCTGAACTGGCCCGAAATCGCCAGCCGCAAGGCATTGCCCCGCCCGCGCGTCGAGTGCCGCTCATCCATCGTGCCCATGTACGACGGGCACATGGTGCCGCCGGATCGCTTGCGGCACACGCCAGCGCCGTTGCACTGCTCGGCCGCGCCCAGAAACCCATGCTGGTCAGAAAAATCGAAGTACGTGCGCACATCGACCCCCGTGTGCGCACCAGCTTGGCCGCGTTCGTGCCCATGGCCGTGGTCCCCGACGACGGTGCGCTCCGCATCCAGTCTGAGGTTCTGCGCGATCGACTCGACCGGGCCCGGCGCGACAATGTTGCCAGGGTTGAAGATGCCCTTGGGGTCAAAGAGAGCCTTCACCTGACGGAAAGCAGCCATCAGCTCCGGGCCGAAGAAACGCTCCAGCAGCGGACCACGCACGCGGCCATCCCCATGCTCGCCGGACATGATCCCCCCGCACGAGCGTGCCAGGTCCGCGACCTCCACCGCGATGTCGATCATCCGCTGGCGGTCGGCCGCGTCGTGAAGATTGATCATCGGGCGGATGTGCAGCACACCCACGCTCGCGTGTGCCCAATATGCCGCGCGGGTGCCATGCCTGCCCACAATCTTCTTGAACTCGCGCACAAACTCCGCGAGCCGCTCGACCGGGACGGCATTGTCTTCGACAAACGTGATCGGCTTGCGGCCGCCCTCATCGAGCCCGTGCAGCAGTGGCTCACCGGCCTTGCGGAGTTTCCACGCGGCGAGCATCGCCGCGGCATCGCGGTGGAACGCGGCACCGCCGGGCAGTACGCCGGGAAGAGACGCAGTAAGCGTCGCAAGACTCTCGAACGCGACGTTGATTTCATTCCCGGCATCAAACGCGAAGAACTCGACATACAGCACGGCCTTCGGCTCGCCCGTCTCGGCGTTGGCGCCGGGCAGCAGGTCCACATAGCGGCGGTACTCAATGTTCCCGCGGGCCGCATCCAACACGACATCGTCGAGGAGTTCGACGGCCGAGAGCCCGAAGGGCAGGCCCGCATCGAGGATGGGCTTGACCGCGGCGATGGCGTGCTCCAGCGTTTGAAAACTGATCACCGCCAGACCCTTCGCTATCGGCGTGGGCATCAGCCTCACGCGGGCGCCGAGCGTCGCCGCGAGCGTCCCCTCGCTCCCGGCGAGCAGTGGCACGAGGTCGAGTGTCTCCGGCGTTGCTCCGGCCTCGATCTGATCAAGGATCATGTCCAGCGCGTAGCCCGCGTTCCGTCGGACGGTCCGCGGGAAGCGCTGACGAATCATCTCGCCAAGGGGCCGCACGATCTCGATCACCCCTGACGCAAGCGTGCGAGCCGTCGCGTTCGCCGCCCCGGCATTCGGGCCAAGCCACAGCCGCTCGCCCGTCCCCAGGCACACATCGAGCCCCACCAAGTTCTCGACCGTGCGACCATAGCGGATGGACCTCGCGCCCGCGGCATTGTTCCCGATGCACCCCCCCACCGTCGCCTGGCGCGAGGTTGCAGGATCAGGAGCGAAGAACACTCGCTCACCCCGGCGCACCAACTCCTCATTCAACTCATCCACGTTGACGCCGGGTTCGCACCAGACCATGTGCCCGCGCCAGTTGCCCGCGTGGGTTGCCGGCGGATCGAGCGAAACCTGCTCAACCGTGCCGACCGCGCGGCATCGGGAGGACAGGTCCATCACCACCGCACGGTTCGTGCACTGCCCTGCAAGGCTGGTTCCGCCCCCACGTGGCAGGATGGAAATGCCGTTGTCGGCACAGTGACGTACAACCCGCTCCGCCGAGGCGATATCGGTGGGCACGACCACACCCAGCGGTTCGACCTGGTACAACGAGGCATCGGTCGAGTACAACAGCCGGTCGTGGCGACCAAAGCGGATCGAGCCCCCCCCGGGGCCCATCGCCTTCGCCAGTCCGCGTTCGATATCAGCGCGTTGAGCCTCCAAGGGTGAAAGCGGCGATCGCACGTTGTTCAGGACAGGGAGTTGCGCCATAGGCGAGGCTTCGTCGTTGCAGGGCGAGCAGATCGGTGGGGCGATGGTAGGGTGGTCCGGGCAGGCCTTGGATGTTCAGGCTCACCTGCCAGCAGTGGGGACAACACAACGCGAGCGGCCATGAGTCACAAGATCGCGGCAGCGCGTGGCAACCGGAACCGATAGAGTTATCGGGGCCAAGACCCCGCTCCGCCCCGCTGCCGCAGCGATCATCCTCAACACTCCTTGGAGCACCCCATGTCCCTCCGCACACGCAGCTTGCGTCCCGCCCGCAGCGTTTCTTCGCTCCTTCTTGCCGCCGGTATCGCGTGCTCGGCGGTCGGTGCGACCGCACCACTCACAGCATTCGGGCAGGAGAGCCGAATGGCCGCGGCGGCCGGACAGGCAGATTCTGTCCCCATCCGGAAGATTGTGCTCTACCGCTCAGGCGTCGGCTACTTCGAGCGCGCCGGCCAGGTCGAGGGCAACGCCGAGATCCAGCTCCGCTTCAACGCCGAGCAGATCAACGACATTCTCAAGTCCATGGTGCTCATCGACCGCGATGGCGGTCGCGTTGACACCGTGTCGTACGCATCAAAGGAACCCCTCGCCAAGCGGCTCGCGTCGTTCGGGTTGAACATCTCCAACAACCCCAGTGTTCCGGAACTGCTGGGGCAGCTTCGCGGCGCGCCGCTGAGGGTGGTCGTCGCGGGAGAGCAGATCACCGGAACCGTGCTGGGTGTGGAGGAACGGACGCTCCCGCCGCGCGAGAACCAGCAGCCCGTCAAAGTTCCTCACCTCAACCTCGTGACGGAAAGCGGCCTGCGTTCGATCGCCATCACCGATGTCTCATCATTTGAGATTCTCGACAAGGAACTCGCGGCGGAACTGAACAAGGCGCTGGCAACGCTCGCGGAGTATCGCGCGGACCGCACCAAGACGGTGGACCTGCGCTTCGCCGGGCAGGGATCCCGCCGCGTGGTAGTGGGGTACGTCCACGAGATGCCGGTGTGGAAGACCTCCTATCGCCTTGTTCTCCCTGAGACCCAGCCCGCAGCGCGGGCGGGGCAGGGCGGCGCGACAAGTGGAGGCGAGGTCATGCTCCAGGGGTGGGCGATTGTCGAGAACACGACGGATCAGGACTGGAAGGATGTCACGATGGCACTCGTCTCGGGGCGGCCGGTGTCGTTCCAGATGGACCTGTACGAGCCACTGTACCAGTTCCGCCCGACAATGCCCGTGCCGACGATCCCAGGCGTGATGCCGCGCAGCTATGGCGGCGGGATCAGCGGGTTCGACGACACGAGCGAAGGCCTCAACCAAGCCGGAGGAGCCGGGGAACAAGTGATGAGGTCTCGCCGAGTGGGTTCGCCGCCTCCTCCCGCGGCCGCTCCCGCCATGGAGAGGGCCTTCGCCGATGCCGCCCCCAAGGCAGGGTACACCGGGATCTCCGGCGATGACCTTGCCGACTACGCCGCGGCCTCCCGTGCACAGGCGGGCGAGGTCGGCGAAGTCTTCCAGTACACACTCGACACCCCGGTAAGCATCGAGCGCCAGCGGTCCGCGATGATCCCGATCCTCACCTCCACCATCCCCGGCCGCCGCGTCAGCATCTTCAATCTCGCCGACGGCTCCGAGCACCCGATGCGCGGCATCGAGCTCGTCAACGACTCCAGCCTGCAACTCCTCCCCGGGCCGATCAGCGTCTTCGACGGCGCGGCATACGCGGGCGATGCACAGATCGGTCACGTCGGTCAGGGCGACAAGCGGCTGCTCGCCTACGCGATTGACTTGGATGTGGATGCGCAGACCAAGTCCGAAGCCCGCAACACCGTCGTGAAACTCAGAATCGTCGATGGCCTGATCGAGCAGACCATCAAGACCCAGACGAGCCTGACGTACACCTTCAAGAACAAGGATGAGAAGCGGCCCCGCACGCTGTTTGTCGAACACCCCAAGCTCGGCGGCGGGTGGGACCTGGTCACCCCGGCAAAGGCCGACAACGAAACCCAGACACATTACCGGTTCGTCGTCGAAGCGGATGCCGGCAAGCAGGTCGAACTGCCCGTCGTCAGCGAACGAACGATGCGGCAGTCGATGGGCGTGCTGGACATGGACATGACCTCGCTCATCGCGTTCCATCGCGACGGCAAGCTCTCTAGCGCCGCGATCGAGGCCGTCCGCAAGGCCGCGGGCATGCAGGCGGCGATCAACGAAACCGATCGCCAGATCAACGCGCTCAACGAGCAGACGCGGGCGATCACGGCCGAACAGTCCCGAATCCGCGGCAACATGGGCACGGTCGAGCGCACCAGCCAGCTCTACACACGCTACGTCACCAAGCTCAACGAGCAGGAAACCGAGCTTGAGGACATCAACGACCGCCGCAACGCCGCACAGGAAAAACTCGAGCAGCAACGCCGCGAGTTCAACGAGTACCTGCGCGGCCTGAATGTCGAGTGATCGAGATCGACACTACGCCGGACTTTCAACCGTCTCCAGCACATCCAGCAGGATCGCCTGCGGCGAACCAGGCGGGTAGCTGTCCTCATCCCCGTGCCGAACCCGCGCGGATGTGTACGCCTTGGCAATGATGCGGTGCGCACACACCGGCAGGACGTTGGCCGTGATGTCCTCGGGGATGCAGTAGTCGCGCCCGTCCAGCACCGCCGTCGCCCGCGCCGCCTGCGCAAGGGCGAGCGCGCCGCGCGGCGAGAGCCCGACCTGCAGGTCCTCCCGCTTGCGCGTCGCGTTGGCGATCACAACGATGTAGTCGATGAGCGCCTTCTCGACACGCACCGCATCGACCTGCTTCTGGAGCCGCACCACATCATCACGGTGCAGCACCGGCTTGAGGTCGCGCAGC
Source organism: Planctomycetota bacterium (assembly GCA_023432465.1). Classification (GTDB taxonomy): domain Bacteria; phylum Planctomycetota; class Phycisphaerae; order Phycisphaerales; family UBA1924; genus JAHBXL01. The sequence continues at coordinate 13,970 of JAEYUO010000047.1, forward strand.
TCGGTGTCCGCCGGTCGCTCCAAGAGCACACGCGACTCATCGGCCGCGGACGGGTACCCAAGGCCGATGCGCATCAGAAACCTGTCGAGCTGGTTCTCCGGCAGCAGGTACGTGCCCTCGAAATCAAACGGGTTCTGCGTCGCGATCAGCATGAATGGCTGCTCGAGCGGATAGGTCCGCCCGTCGATCGTCACCGTCGCCTCGCTCATCGCCTCCAGCAGCGCGGTCTGCGTCCGCGGCGGGGTGCGATTGATCTCATCGGCCAGGACCACATTGGCGAAGATCGGGCCTTTCTTGAACGAGAACGCCGCTCCTCCTGCGTTCCCCGATCCTCCTCCGCCGCTGCCGCCCGACCCGTCGCCATTGGCCTTGCCGTTCTCCGAGTCCCCGCGGGAGTAAATCGTCACGCCGAGAATGTCCGAGGGCAGCAGGTCGGGGGTCAGTTGGACCCTGGAAAATGAGCAATCCACCGACCGTGCCAGCGCAGTAGCCAGCACCGTCTTTCCGACCCCGGGCACATCCTCGATGAGCACGTGGCCCTTGGCCAGCAGACAGCAGATCACCTGATCAATCGCTCGCGCGTTCCCCAGAAACACGCGGCAGATGTTCTCACGCAGTAGTTCGATCGGTCCGGCCATGGAGTACTCACGCCCTCTTGCCGGCGGAGTGCCGGGGTGCACCGGAGTATACGGGCCGCTCTCCGCCGCGGGTCCGCCTTCCGGTTAAGCTGTGTGGGCATGACCGACCCGCGGCAACATGGTGAGCCACCCCCGCCCGGCGCTGCCGCGCCGCGGCAGGATCTGGGGCACGAACTCGGTGGCGATCTGCCGTGCGTTGTGTGCGGGTACAACCTTCGCGGCCTCTCCATCCGCGCCTTCTGCCCCGAGTGCGGCACCGGTATCCGGGCGACCATTCTCGCGGTCGTCGATCCGTTTGCCAGCGAGTTGCAGCCCATCCGGTTTCCGCGCGTGGTGGCCGTGTTGATCAACGCGTGGACGGGCGGCGCGCTCTTCGCGGTCCTGCTCTCGTGGATGCCGATTGTCTGCGATCTCGTGAACGCCGCCGGTTGGCGTGTCGAGCGCCCCAACGTCGCTGTCGGCATGCTGATCGCCATGGCTGTTTCGGCGATCGGCGCGATCGCGTTGATCCGGCCGCACGGCCGTGTCGGAATAATCGGCCCCTCGCTCGCGGTGGTCGGAATCCTGCTCTACATCCCCGCGATCTACGCCCTCTGGGCATATGTGCAGACCTCCGCCGGCCCGTTCGGTCCCGGGTACTTCTCGCGATGGACTCCGACGCAGTGGGAGACAAGCCTTGGGCTGGCCGTGTGGGCATCCTTGGCAGCGATCATTCTCTGTCTGCGGCCGATGGCCCGGGTGCTCGTCGCCCGCAGCCTCGCCATCCGCACGGGGCGGGTTGACCGCCAGACGCTCTACGCGATGGCCGTCGCCGCGGCGATCGCTGCGCTGGGACACGGCCTGGGAGGGCTTTCCGTTTCTCTTGCAGCGGGCGGCCAGCCGCCGGCGCTGGCAGACCTCGCGCGGATCGGCGGGCTGATCCTGCTCGCGACCGGCTCATTACTGTTCACGGCGGGGGTACTCGGCTCGCTGATCGACACGGTGCGCATCGCGGGCGCGATCCTCATCCCTGGACCAACACTGCCGCAGGTACTCGCACCCTCTTCGGGTGCCTCGAAGGCGGATGGGACCACGCCATGACGGATCAGGAGCGGGAACGATTCGACAGCCTCTTTGAAGATGTCCTCGCCGGGCTCCCAGCCGGCGTGGCCGCGCTTCTTGCGGAAGTACCGGTCATCATGCTCGATCGGCCGACACCGGAGATGGTTGAACTGCTCCGGCGCGATGGCCTGCTTGAGCCGGGCGACGGTGGGGAGGATCTGTGCGGACTGCACTCCGGAGTGGGGCTCACGGAACGAAGCGTCGAGGACCCCGCCAATTGGGGTGCAGATCTTGGCGTTCCGGAACATATCCACCTGTTTCGGGAGGGAATCACCTCCCTTGCCTTTGACAACATTGGCGATGACGGCGGGTGGGATCACCCCGAGGCGGATGAAGAGTTGTACGAAGAGATCCGCATCACACTGCTGCATGAACTGGGGCACCACTTCGGGCTCGAGGAGGAAGACCTCGACGAGTTGGGGTACTCCTGAGGCGATGCGGAAAAGGGTGGCTGACGGGACTTGAACCCGCGACCCCGGGAATCACAATCCCGTGCTCTAACCAACTGAGCTACAACCACCAACTTGTCGCCCTGTGACGGGCGGGTGGAGTTTAGGCCGGTCTTCCGGTATTTGTCTCGTGAAGCGGGTCCCCCCGTTGCTGCGGGCACACCGGCGACCCCGCCCCCCCCACCCCCTTCTCCCCCTCTGTACCCTCGCGGCGGCGGTCCTGTTCCCAGAATCGGTGGAAGCGGCTATCGTGGTAAATGCCGATGCCCACCCGATGCACCCGCTCGGGCCGGGGTCGGTGTCCGACAAGCCCCAGACCCGGAACACAGATGTTCCGCGCCGATTCATCGAGGAGCAACGCAGCATGCCTACCGCAACACCCGCATCCCCCGGCGCTGCCGCGCCCGCCAAGTCCGTACTGGACCTCTCCGCCACGCGTGTTCATCGCAACCTCGCTCCGGCGAAGCTGGTCGAACTCGCGATCACCCGCGGCGAGGGCGTGCTGGCGAGCAACGGCGGGCTGGTGTGCCGCACGGGCGACCGCACGGGCCGGTCTCCAAAGGACAAGTACCTCGAAGATACCTCCGCGATCCACGACAAGATCGGCTGGGGCGGGTTCAACACGCCCATTTCAACCGAGAAGTTCGACATCGTGAACAAGATCGCGACCGATCACCTCAATGCACAGAAGGATGTCTTCGTGTTCGAGGGATTCGTCGGCGCGGATCCGCAGTACCGCCTTGGCGCGCGCGTCGTCACCGAGCAGGCCTGGCACTCTCTGTTCATCCGCACGCTCTTCATCCCGACCGATTCACCAGCCGCTGGGAAGGGCGCCCAGTGGAAACACGACTGGACCATCATCAACGCGGGCAAACGCCGCCTGACCGCCGATGAGCAGGCCCAGCTCGGCGTCAAGAGTCCCGTCATCATCGTGCAATCGCTCACACGCAAGCTCGTGGTCATCGTCGGCAGCGAGTACGCAGGCGAGATGAAGAAGTCGCTGTTCTACGCGATGAACTTCGACATGCCCGAGGCCGCGGGGGGGGGCGTCTTCCCGATGCACTGTTCGGCCAACGTTGACAAGAAGGACCCGAGCAACGTCGCGCTGTTCTTTGGCCTCTCCGGCACCGGCAAGACCACGCTCTCGGCCGATCCCAACCGCGCCCTGATCGGTGACGATGAGCACGGCTGGTCCGATCGCGGCGTCTTCAACTTCGAGGGCGGCTGCTACGCCAAGTGCATCAAGCTCACGCAGGAAGGCGAGCCGCAGATCTGGAGCGCGGTGAAGTTCGGCTCGGTGCTCGAGAATCTTGACATCAACCCCGACACCCGCATCCCCGACTACGACAGCACCAAGTACACTGAAAACACCCGCGCGACCTATCCGCTGGACTACATCCCCGATGCCATCATCCCCTCGATCGCGGGCCACCCCAAGAACGTCATCTTCCTGACCGCCGATGCCTACGGCGTCATGCCCCCCGTCAGCAAGCTCACCCGCGAGCAGGCGATGTACTACTTCATCAACGGCTATACCTCCAAGCTCGCCGGGACCGAGCTGGGCGTTACCGAGCCCCAGCCCAACTTCTCGGCGTGCTTCGGCTCGCCGTTCCTCCCACGTCCGCCCAAGGTCTACGCCGAGATGCTCGCGGCCAAGGTCGCCAAGCATAATGCCGATGTCTGGCTCCTCAACACCGGCTGGACGGGCGGCCCCTACGGCACGGGCTCTCGCTTCAAGCTGGCTTATACCCGCGCCTTCGTGACCGCGATCCTCAACGGAACGCTCCGCAACGCCAAGTTCTCGCCCGATGCCATCTTCGGCCTGCCCATCCCCGATGCCGTGCCCGGTGTGCCCAGCGAGGTGCTCCAGCCCCGCAGCACCTGGAAGGACGGCGCGTCCTATGACGCCAAGGCGAAGGAGCTGGCCAAGAAGTTCCGCGACAACGACGGCAAGTTCGACATGCCCGAGGCCGTTCGCGCGGCAGGTCCTCGCGGGTAAAAGGCGGGGTCATCTTCGCGTGCATCACATCGGGGTCGATCGCGCTGCGCGCAGCGATGGCTCATCGGGAACACTGAAGGAATGGCCAGCGAGCGACACACATTCTGGTCCGACTTCAAGCGGTTCTTCTTCCGCGGGCTCGCGATCCTGCTTCCCAGCGTGCTCACGATCTGGATCGTCGTGCAGCTCTATCTCTTCGTGGATGCGCAGGTCGCCGCGCCGATCAACGCCGGGATCCGCGCCGGCACGCTCTGGTTCGCACCCCGGCTGCCCGTTTCACTCCAGCCGGAGTGGTTCCTCGTTACCGACCAGGAACTGGCCGAGTTCCGCGCATCGATCCAGCAGGCCGGAACTCCCGAAGCCCGGTCACTGGCACGGGCATCGGATGCCGAGGTGCGGGCCGAGGTTCGCCGGCAGGCCCTCAACACGTTCTGGCAGCGGCACTGGTACCTCAAGTTCCTGGGCCTGTTGGTCGCGATCGTGCTGTTCTACCTCGCAGGTGTGATCTTCGGCGGGCTGTTCGGGCGGGCCATCTATCAGAATCTCGAACGCCTGATCACGCGGATCCCCATCATCAAGCAGGTGTACCCGCACGTGAAGCAGGTGGTCGAGTTGATCCTCGGCGAGAAGCAGATGGCCTTCAGCAAGGTCGTCTTGGTGCAGTACCCTCGCCAGGGCGTGTGGACGCTGGCGTTCGTGACCAACTCGGGCATGCGGGTCATCAGTGAGGCCGCGGCGGGCGACACCGTCACACTGTTCATCCCCAGCACCCCCACCCCGTTCACCGGCTTCACGATCACCGTTCCAAGGACAAGCGTCATCGAGATCTCCCTGACCATCGACGAGGCCATCCGGTTCATCCTCACCGGCGGGGTTTTGATCCCCGAGCGGCAGGCGGCGCAGCCATCGGATACGATGGCACAGGCCCCGGCGCTCTCGCCCGGGCAGGTTTCCGCCTCCGAGGGCCCCGGGAAGGCGGTGTAGTTCGTTTGGGGCCGTGTGGTGTGGTTTCCCGCGTTCCGCCCCGACCCGGCGGAACGCATTCATCTGAGGATTCTTCGCATGCGCATCGACGTCGTCGGCAAGCACATGGACATCACGGACGCGATCCAGAAGTACGCCGAGTCCAAGGCCGAGAAGCTCCTGAAGTACTTCGACGGCACCCAGCAGATCCGGATCTACCTCGAAGCCGGCAAGAAGAGCGACTTCTCGTGCGAAATCGCCGTGGATGTCGTCAAGCACAAGGACTTCATCGCCCGCGCGACCGCCAAGGACCTGTACGCGGCGATCGACGAGTGCTCCGACAAGGCCCAGCGACAGATCCACGACTTCAAGGAAAAGCTGCGCGGCTGACCGTCCCGCAGCCCGTGCAGCCCCGCAGCGGAGCTCGATGTGATGAAGTTGACTGAAATCGTTCTGCCCGGCGCGATCATCGCGAGGCTTGGTTCCTCCGAACGGGACCTGGTCATCGCCGAGATGGTCGATGCCATGCTCGCCGCCAACGCCGCCGAGGCGCGGTTGCGAGATGAGCTCATCGGACGCATCCTCGAGCGCGAGCGCCGCGGCTCCACGGGCTTCGGACGCGGCATCGCCGTCCCGCACGTCAAGCACAAGAGCGTCAAGAAAATGGCCGCCGCGATCGGGCTCTCCCCCACCGGCGTCGATTTCAACGCGCTGGACAAGCAGCCCGTCTTCTCGATCTTCCTCCTGCTCTCCCCCGAGGATCGCCCGGAAGACCATCTCCAGGCCATGGAGGTCATCTTCAAGAACCTCTCGAAGGAGACCTTCCGCCGCTTCCTCCGGCAGGCGACGACCACGGAAGAAGTCCTGACGCTCCTTGAAGAAGCGGACGGACAGCAACTCGCCGGCTGATCCCCCCGCCCCCTCCCCGCAGTCCTCGCCCTCCAGATCGCCCCACCCGCCGTCGGCATGCACGTCTGCATCGACCCTCAAATCGACGGTCCCGAGAGGCCCACCTGTTGCCACGTGTCTCGATCAAGGTCTCGATTGTGAATCGGCTGGGCCTGCACGCCCGGCCCGCGATGTGCTTTGTCGATGCGGCAACACCCTTCCAATCGGAGATCACGGTGTGCCGGGCCGGCTCGGCCTCGCCCGTGGATGGCAAGTCCATCATGCAGATGATGATGCTCGCCGCGACCAAGGGTACCGAGCTTGAAATCGTCGCCGATGGCGAAGATGCCCAGGTCGCCTGCGATGCCCTCAAGAAGCTGGTCGAGAACGGCTTCGACGAGGAGTAGGCCCTTTCCCGCCCTCTCTCCCGATGCCGCTTCAGACGGTTTGAACCCCCCTATCCTGACGCTTGGGCGATCCTCGGCGGTACAACCCGCGGGGTAGCTCCCTGCCGGTGTGATCCCCAACCTTTGGAGGCTTCCGAGATGCTCAGTTTCCTCGCGTCATGCACCTGCGCAATCGTGACCGGACAGGCCTGGGACAGCAATCCCCCGTCGATCGATCAGGTCCCCGCGACCCTCGTGCTCGCATCGGCGCGGTTCCAGCCGGAATCCGCCCCCCCCGCTGCCGCTCCCGCGGCTGACCCCGCGGAGGCGGATGAGCTCAAGCAGATCGTCGATCCGGGGACTCCGGAGAAGATCGCCACGGGCATGAAGTTCAACGAAGGCCCGGTGTGGGTGCCCGCCAAGGGGGACAAGCCGGGCTATCTGCTCTTTTCGGATATTCCCTCGGACACGATCTTCCGGCTCGACCCGCCCAAATCCGGTGAGATGGGCGAGCCCAAGGAGTTCCGCAAGCCCAGCGGCCACAGCAACGGCCTGTTCCTCGATGCCGAGGGCAACCTGGTCATCTGCGAGCACGAGGGCCGCGTCACCCGCCTGCGTCCGGATGGCTCCCTGGGCGTGCTCGCCGCCGTCTGGGAGGGCAAGAGCCTCAACAGCCCCAATGACTTGTGTATCAAGTCCAACGGCGCCATCTTCTTCACCGATCCCCCCTACGGCCTGAACCGTTCGCTGGGTAAGGAGCGCGCCCGGGAGCTCGACTTCTGCGGCGTCTACCGGATCGACTACAACGGCAAGCTCAACCTGCTTGTCCGCACACTGAACACCCCGAACGGGATCGCGTTCTCTCCGGATGAGTCCATTCTGTACGTGACCAACCACAGCCGAGGCGAAATCTGGGCGTACACCATGAAGGGCAACGCCATCGACGGGGAAGGAAAGCTCCTCGCCCAGACCAAGGTCGGGAACCGCTCAGGGGGTGCGGACGGCATCCGCGTGGATGAGACGGGGAATCTCTACGTCGCGGCCCGCGGCGGAATCCACGTGTTCAAGCCCTCCGGCGAGCTCATCGGCATCATCGGCCTGGAGGAAGGCCCCACGAACCTGGTGTTCGGGGACGACGACCGCCGGACGATCTACGCGACCACAGGTGCCGGCTCCATCTACCGGGTCCGGGTGAAAGTTCCCGGCGCGATCAAGTAAGGCCCAAAGGGCTCGTATCTTGATTTCGGAGACCCCGGTGCCGAACCGGGGGTGGGCTGTCGTGCGAACATACACAGGACACTTCGGCCCCATGCGCTGAAACCCCGGGCGGAATGGCCGATATCTCTGTACAGCGACCCATGCCAAGCGTTGTCCAAACTCCCATGACCCCTTCTGCGACGCCGATGGCCCGCAGTGCGGTGCCGGAAGTCCCGGCGGAGCCCGGCCCACAGCCTCCGACAGGTTCCGCTCGGAGGCCCGAACTCTCGATCCCCAGGCTCATCCTGGGACTTGCGCTCAGCGGCTCCGCGCTGGCGGTCACCGTTTCGCTGCTGATTCACCTGTCGCTGGCCCTTATTGCCGCGGCGGTTGGCGTTGGGATCGCTCAGGTCGGCGGTCACCGTGACGGAGCCCGGGGGGATTACGAACTCAACCAGACCTCCGCGGTCGAGTTGTCGGGCCTGCTCGACACACCGATCGATGTCTTCTCCCCGGTGGTCGCCGACACCGCACTGCCCGATGTCTCGACAAGCGGGATTCTCGATGGCCCGGGCGGGGACGATCGCGCGGGCGCCGGTCCCGGCCTCGGGCAGATCGGCGAGGGGCTCGGCGGCGCGGGCGGGGGCGACATCGGCGACGGCATGGGCATCGGTGCGGGAGGCGGGGGCGGCGGCGCGGCATCGTTCTTCGGTGTCGAGGCCCGCGGCTCGCGCTTCGCATATGTGATCGACGTCTCGGGCTCGATGCTGGGCGGGAAAATGGCCGCGCTCAAGACCGAGCTCAACGAGTCCATCAAGGCCATGCTCGAGCACATGAGCTTCGTCGTCGTGTGCTTCCAATCCGATGCCGTACCCCTGGGAAACCGGACCCGGTGGATGGATGCCACCGAGGCGGGCAAGCGGTGGGCGTTTGAGAAGATCGCGGCGCTTGAGGCGCAGGGCGGCACCGAGCCCTGGCCGGCCCTGGAGATCGTCCTGGGCACCAAGCCCCCGCCGGATGCGATCTATTTCATGACCGACGGAGTCTTTGACCCCGTCGTCGCCGACCAGCTCGCGATCCGCAACGGCGGATCCCGCAAGGTCCCGATCCACTGCATCACGTTTGTCGACAAGTCCGCCGAGGAGCTCATGCGGCGGATCGCGGCGGAATCGGGCGGCACATATGCTCACGTGGCCGGCCCGCGATGATCGCAACTCCGCCATCGGCGCCGGCGAGCCATGGCACCATCGCGACCCGGATCACGATCGGATGAACAAGCGAACATGCCACAACGCGGACGGCCGGCGGCAGGCAGCAGGCCGACGATCCCGCGGGCTGATGATCGTGATCGCTGTTCTTGCGGCTTCCTCGCCGATGGAGATCGCCACCGCCCAGGACACGTTCGTTGACCTGCGACCGGCAAGCCCCGGCGAACCGCCGCGACGCATCGTCGGCACCATCGAATCCGTCGGCCCGGCGGGTGCGGTTGTTCGCACTGCGGAGTCCCCCACTCCCCGCCGCGTGGTCGTCTCGCTGGATCAACTGGCCTCGATGCCGCCCTTCAGCGAAGCTGCGCCGCAGGACCTGTTCGCCATGGCGATCGATCTGTGGCGCGCACGCCAGCGCATCGAACGCGGCGACTGTCAGGCCGCCGAGCCGTTGCTCGATGCGCTCGCCCCGCGGCTCCTGCCCGCGGGCGGACCGACAGCCGCCGTCGTCGCGGAAGGACTGCTGACCTGCCGCCTCGCCCGCGATGCTCGCGGCACGGCCATGTTCGCATGGCTGGATTGGTTGCGGATCATGCGCGCCGGCCCGGGTTCGACGGATGCTTCACCGACCAGTCTGGTTGCACCGCCGGTCGTGTCGGCGGTGTTCTGGGAGGGCGGCAAGCTCACGCAGCATGCAGGCACGTCATCCGTGGACCGCGCGACCGGCCTTGTCCCCGCGCTGCCGCCGATCTGGGTGCCAGGGGCCGCGACCGAGGCGCTTGCCTCTTCGGCGGAGTGGCAACGCTTCGCACCCGCCGCGGAGCGTGAAGGCGATGCGCAAGAGCCGCTGGTGGAGCTGGCCGCGCTCTACCGCGCTGCTGCGGATGCCGACTCCGGTCGCAACCCCACGCTGCCCGCGCGGGCGGCCGCATCCGATGGTGTCGCGTTGGTTCGTGATGTCGTGACCGGACGCATCGGCGGCGATGCCGCCCGGGCGTCGGCACGGGAGTCGATGCTCGCTCGCATCGCCGCGCCGGACACGCAAGCATGGGTCGAGGCGTGGTGCCGCGCGGGCATCGGGCGTTCACTGGTGGTCGAGCCGGAGGCGGATGCACGCCGCATGGGAGTGCTGCAACTCCTGCACCTGCCCGCAAGGTTTGGCAGATCCCAGCGGCACTTGGCGGCGCTCGCCCTCGCGGAGGCCGCCACGACGCTGGCGAAGGATGGTGATACGGAGTCCTCTCGCACGCTCCGAAACGAGCTCGCAAGAACCTACGGCGGTCACCCCGCCGTTCTCTGGGCAGAGGAGGTTGCCGCTGGCCTTGTCCCGCCCGCAAGTGGCGCAGCACTGACTGCATCGCCGTCGCTCGATGGCCTTGCCGCGCTGCAGCCCCTGGATACGGAGGCCGACTCGCTCGTGCAGATCGGCCCCGATGATGCGCTCGAGGCCTTTCTGGTGCGTGTGGGGCTTCCGGTTCTGCTGGCAGAGCATCTGGAGATGCGTCTGGCCACGCTGCAGCGTGATCAACGCACGCCGGTGGCCGAGCGACTCGCCAAGCTCTATGTTCGGTTGCTGGAATCCGCTTCCGATGCCGACTCCCGCGGCCGGTGGGAGCAGAAGGCCGATGCGCTGCTCAAGGAAGTGCCGGAAGCAGAGGGCCACGAGCTTCGCATCAGCCTGAGCCGGGTTCTGTACGTCCGTGCCGAGGACATCTGCGAACGCAGCCGCCTCCGTCTCGCGACCGGCGATGAGATCGCGGAGGCCGAACGCGTGTTGCGGCAGCTCGAGCCTCGCCTGCGAGAGATCGCAAGCAAGGTGCACCGTCGCGTTGACACGCTCGAGCGGATCGAGAAGCAGGGCGATGCCACCGACGAGTTGACCCGTCAGCTCGCCGATGCCCGGCGGGTGCGGTCGCTGGCGTTCTATTACTCGGGTTGGTGCAGCTACTACCTGGCCATGCTCACGCGCTCCGAGCCGGCGGCGATCGAGGCGTTCAAGAGCTTCGGCTGGCTGCTCAACTCTCCCGGCGGACGCGCCGCGACGCTCGATCGCGTCCCGACCTCGCTCCTCCGATACGAGCACGTCGCCCGGGCCGCGATGGGCTGCGCGCTGGCGGCTTCCGCCCGAGGAAATGACGTCGAGGCGATGGTCTGGCTCGAGACGGTCGAGGCTGCGCCGGAACTCTCAGACCCCGTCAAGGGCCAGTTACTGCTGCGGAAGATCGGGATCCTCGGCGCCGGGAAGCGGTGGTCCGATCTTGAGCGGACAGTCCGCATCGCGCGAAACAGCGACCGCACCGGGGCAGGACAGAATGTCCGCCCGCTCCGGACCAACGAAGCGAGGCTGCTGGCAGTCGTCACCCTCGAAGCCGATCGCTCCGTCGCCGCCGGGACGATCGACTCCCTCGCCCGGCTGGCGCTGGGGGACCTCATCTCCCGCGGCGAGATCGCCCACGTGCTCGACATGGTCGACAAGTTCGGCACCGCGCCCATCGGCGAGAGCGGCTTCGTCGTGCACTATGTCCGCGCCGTCAAGGCGTATGACGAAGCCCGCGCCGCGCACAAGGCCGCCGGGGGCGACCCCGAGGAACCCGCGACAGTCGACAGCGTCACCAATCTCTACCGCGCGGCTTCCGGCCTACTCAGCGCCACGCTCGCCCAGCCCGATGCACAACAGTACAAGCCCGAACGTGTCCGCGCCGCGTTGTTCGCCGCCCGTGCCTCCTTCTACGCCGCGGACTTTGCCCGCGCGGCCGATGGTTTCATCCAGGCATGGGAGATCGCCGCGGCCGACAACCGCGCCTCCCCCGAGGCCGAGGAGTCGCTCTGGCTCGCGGTCGTCTCGCTGGATCGTGCCACCAGCAGTTCCGCATCCCCCGCGCCCTCGCCGGAGCTTGTGCGCCGCCGCACCGAAACCGGCGCCTTGTTTCTTCAGACGTTCCCCGAATCGCCCCGCGCGGCCAGGCTCTTGCTCATGCGTGCTGCCGCAGGCGATGTCAGCGACGACGAAGCCATGCGCGTGCTGGAAGGGGTCCCGAAGGACTCGCCCATGTACGAGGCGGCGAGGCGGCAGATCGCGAGAATCCTCTACACACGCTTCCGCTCCGCCTCAGGAACCTCGCGTGATTTCGCCGCGATGCGGTTCATCACCGTTGCGGAGGAACTGCTGGCGATCGATCGCCGCGCCGCGACACAGGCCAGCGGCAAGGACCCCGACGCCGCCAACCGGGCCATTGTGCGCGCAAGGCAACTCCTCGATGCACTGCTCGGCATCGCCACGCCGGATGCCGACCGGGCACAGTCAACGCTCGAACTCCTGCGGACCCTGGCCTCCGTGACCGGTGTGTCCATCGCGGAGCACGAAGCGGAGTTGCTCTATCGCGAGTTGCAGATCGCCCTCGCCCGCGGACGCGACGACCTTGCCGCACTCGCTGCGCAGCGTCTTGCCGAGCTTCCCTCGGCCCAGCGCGAATACGCCCCCGCGGCCGAACGTCTGCTGTACCGGCGCGCGGTCACGCTCTTTCGCCAGGCCCCTTCCGAACACGAACGCCTCGATGCGGCTCGCAGGACTGTCGAGTTCGGAGTGCGCGTGATCGACCGCATCGGCGGCAGCGACACGGGTGGCCAACTTGTGGGCGTTCAGTCCGTGGTCGCCGAAGCCGCGTTTGCGCTCTGGAAGGCAACGGGCGGGACAGAAACTGGTGGTGGCGACGAAGCGATGCGCGACCTCTCACTCCGGCTCGACAGGCTCGTTCTCAAAGTCGCCCCGGGCACCGCGGACTCCCTGCGGCGCAGCGCCGTCACCTCCGAGGCAGCGGCAGACCAGCGCGGAGCGTTGGAGAGCTGGAGCGTCCTCCTTGCCGCGGCCGCTTCCGGCTCCACGGAGTGGTTCGAAGCCCGATACCACGCGCTGCGATTGATCGCCCGGCTCGAACCCGCCCGCGCGAGAGAGCTCCTCACGCAGCACAAGGCCCTCTTTCCGACATACGGGCCGGCGCCATGGGGTGATCGCATCCGCGAGCTCGCTGAGTCATTGCCAACCGCCGCTCCGGCCGTGCCCGCACTCTCCGAAACCCCGGGGGCTCCATAGTGCACGACACCAAGGCCAGCATCCGCAGGTTCCTCGGCGAGAGCGCGCTGGAGATCGGTCCGTTCGGGCTCCTGGGCGTCGATCCGCGCCGCTGCACGGGCGAGATCGTCGAACTCGCCCTCCAGCGGCAGCTCGACCGAGTCGCAGCTCACCCCGAGGGAGATACGCCCGAAGCCGATGAGGTGCGCCTCGCCCTCCATGCCGCCGCGGCCCAGCTTCTCGATCCTCGTGTACGCGAGCACCTCTGTGCACGGTGGCGACGTGTGGCCGAAAAGGGACCGGCTCCCGCGGACTCTCGACACGATGGTGAAGACTCCAAGGCCGCACGCGCCACCCGTGCAGATCACGGCCCTCGCACATCGAGGAGCGATCTTCGCGAGGAGTTTGGCCGCCGCGGCAGTGGCGACGGCGCGGCAAAGCTCATCGTCGGCGCTGCGGTCGTGGCGGTTGCGTTGATCGGCCTGGTCATCGCCGGCATCATCGTCCTGGCACCGCGCACGCCCCCCGCTCCCGCCGGACCCGCCGCCGCAGCGGGCACATCTGCTGCCGCCCCCGCCGCGGGTCAGAACACGACGGAGCAACCCGCCGACGACACAGCCACCGATGCCGCCCTCGCCGCCGCGGCGTCAAACGCTGCACCGATCGGTCAGCGCATGCCAACCGCGCCACAAGCCGCGGAGCGCTCCTCTCGCACGCCGTTTATCGATCCGCGCAAGTCCCTCAAGGACCTCCGCGATGCGGCGGCGCTCGCCCGAACCAAGCCCGCCGATGCGATCGCACAGCTCGAACCGGCAATCCGAAACCTGTCGGACTGGTGGGCGGCCTACGACCCGGGACTGCGCAGGGCCTGCGACGACGCGATCGTCGAAGCGATCTACGCCCTCGCCGGCTCCGAGGAGCATCAAGGCGAGCTTCACACGCTGATCATCGAGGGCTCTCGCGGCCTCGATCCGTCCGCTTCCGGCAGTCCTCGCCCACGTCTGCATGCCGATGCCCTCTGGCCGGCCGCCTGGTCCGTGGGCATGCTCACGCGACTGACCCGCGAGCGAGAGCTCCCCACCCGCCTGTCCGCCCGGACCTCCGCCGCTCTGGATGCCGCGCTCGGAACCGGCCGCCCAACGCTCGAGTCCACATTCGAGTCCGGCGCGGTCGCTGCGATCCGGAGGCTGTCAACACTCTTCCTCACAGATCCCACTGCGCGAGCGCCGGATCGTGACAGCGCGGCAGGGCCCGACGGCAGCACCGCCGCCGCCAAGCGATGGATCGAGGCTTGCCTCTCCCTCTCGCCCGATGAGAACGCCGCGGAGCGTCTGCTCTGCGATGGTTTGGAGCAGATCCTGCTCACTGCCAAGGAGCCCGATGAGGACATCGGTGTTTTCGCGGCGATCGGCCTGATCGCCGAGCGGATCAAGTGGCGAGCGGGCGGGCCGGCGAGACCCCGTCTCATGGACTGGTTTCGGGACTCACGGATCAGCCAGGCGGATCTGCGTGTTGTCACCGCGTCCGTCGCAAGCAAGTCCGGTGCGGAGGGCATCGACCCCACCATGGTGCTGTCGGTGGCCTCGACTCCGGATGACCGGACGCGCCTCCGCGCCCGCTATGCGGAGGCGTGGCTGATCGAATCCGCGGGCGGCGAGCGTGCCTCGCAGCACTGGCTGGACTCCGCCAGAGCGGTGATCGCCATGCCCAGGCCCAAGTCAACCATCGACACCCTGCGAGACACGGCCGTTCATGCCCGTCTCAACGAGGCCGCTCGCATGTTGTGGCGCGGCGAAGCGGCAGGCGCGGAATCACTGCTCCGCGAAGCGGAAGCCGTCCAGGAACTCGGACCCACCGCGACCCCCAAAGCCAACCCCTTTCCGGTCCACGTGCTCCACCCGACAGGCCGCAGAGCCGACGGAACCTGGGCCGAGCGCTACTTCGCGGCCGAGCGCAGCATCCCCGCACGCCTCGAACTCCTCAACGAACTCGACCAGGTCGGCCGCCCGATCGGCGAGGTCGATGCTGCAATCCTTGTGCAGGAGGCAGTCATCGGCTCCCCGATGCAAATCCGCTACGCCGCGGCCCGGCTCGCCGGTCAATGGGCCGACGAACCCGCCATCGTCCTGTCCGCGCTTGATGAGCTTCCCCTTGCCCCGCGCACACGATCTACTGCCGAGATGATGGAACGCATCACGCGTCAGACTCTCCCGCCGATGACCGATCCGGATTGGGAACTGGTTGTTCGCAGAGCCCTGGTGGAGCGTCTGCTCGGCATGCTGGCCGGCGGAAGCCCCGAGGCGTCGATGGAGCATCACGCATCGCTGATCGCCGATTCATACCTCCGCGCCACCGGGCAGGAGCCCGCACGCGGCGCGGGCGCCGCCGCGGAAGGTGCAAAGCGCGGCGCGGAGCTGCTCTGGGTCATGATCCGCGCGGAGGCGGATGCCGTTGCGCCCGTGCCCGCCGCGCCCATCCCCCTCGATCAGATCGACCGCCGGCGCCTCGGCCGACGCTCGCTGGCCAGCGGGCCCGTGCAGGCATTCGCCGCCGAACAAGTCAGCATCGCCGAAGCCCTGGCCTTTGTCGTCGCGGGCGAACGCCCCACCGCCGCCCGGCAGATCGATGCGGTCATCTCCCGCATGCAGGCCTCGCGGCGAGCTGCCTCGCACGTGTTCGAGCAGCTCATCGCCACCGAGCAAGCCATCCTCGAGCTCTGGCTGCTGCGGTTTGATCAGGAATCAGGAGGTGACGCATGAGCCGCATCACCGCCCTCCTGCTCAGCCTCGCCCTGCTTCTTCCTGCCGCCCGCGCTCAACCGGCCGAAGCCCCGGTTGAGGCTCCACCGCCAACCACTTCGCCGTCGCCGCCGGTCACGCCGTTCCCGGCAACCGATGCCCGACTGCGGGCGCTCGATCCGCGATCGCCCTGGGAGTACTTCAAACTCGGCGAGGAAGTCGCGGCCGTCGCCGCCGATGTCCAGAACCATACTCTCGCCAGAACGCTCTTCGTGCTCGCGTACGAAACCGCCAAGTCCGCGCCGCAGGAGTCAAAGGTCGGCCCGGGAGGCGCGGACATCCGCATCAGCGTCTGTCTCGCGCTCGCCGCGATTGCCTCGAGCGAGTCGGAGCGGCGCTGGCTGCACGCGATTGCCTCCTCGCTCGGATGGAACAGCCCTCTAGGGGCGGAGCCCGCCTCCGGCGGCTCGCCCGCCCCGGCGGACCCCGCCGCGCTCGAACTCGCAACGGCCATGGGGCTCATCCGCATCGGCGATGGCCGCCGGGCCGCAAGGCTCCTCGACAAACCGGAAGTCTCGCGGCTCCTCGAACATACCGAGAAGCTGCTCAGCCCCGCCGGTCTCAGCGGCGGAGCCGCCCGCATCCGGCGGCTCATGACCGAGTGGCCCATCTGCGCCGAATGCAAGAACCGCCGATTCATCAAGTCGCAGGATGGTGTCCGCATCTGCCCGACCTGCGCCGGAAAGCCCGGACCAAAGCTCCCCCAGCAAGAACTGCTGTATCAGCTCCGGCTGGAATCCACACTCCTCCACGGCGTTCAGCGTTCGTGGGTCGCCCAGGCGGTCGTCGATGGCGGTGCGCCGCTTCGCGATCTGGATCCCGATGAGCTCGCCGCAACCTACCGCGTCGAACCGTCGAAGACGCTGTGGCGTGCCGGAACCTGGACCGCCCCCGCAGGCGAAACATCAGGCGTCACAAGTAGCGACTCAAACCCGGAAAGCGGACGCTGACCGCCGTACAGTCGCTCTCCCGCGCTCGGCCCTTTCGGCCGGGGCGCCCCCCGG
>JAEYUO010000088.1 GCA_023432465.1 Planctomycetota bacterium
GCGGGGGGGGGGCGCCCCCGCCCCCCCGCCGCAACGACACCGAAAACAAGGAGGCGAGAGAGGTCCGAACTGCGGAAGTCCCGTGGGGGAATCAGGTTCCGCAGCCGCCGAACCAGCACGCGAGGAAGGCGAAGATGTCCGGGACGCCGATGCCATTCTGTCCGTCGAAGTCGGCTGCGGTGTCGCCGGCGAACCAGATCGCCAGGAACGCGAAGATATCCGAGACAGCCAGACCGTTGCCATCGACATCGCAGCGGCACGCGCCGCCGACGAAGACTTCGACGTTGTCCGCGCCGAAGTCGATGTAGCTGGCAGCGTAGAAGTAGCCCGGCTCGAAAGTGCTGATGGAGACGCGGGTGACGTTCTGCAGGACGCTGCGGAAGGTGCGATGATCGGGGAGCTTGGGCTCGTAGGTGACGGGGTCTTCATCGCCGGTGCCGCCCCAGCCCGCGGGCATCTCGCCGCCGGCCGGAACGGGGACCTCGAAGGTGTAGCCGACCCAGCCGGCGTCCATCGCGGGCATGGCCGGGCCGCGGAACCAGACGCTGACATCGTCGAAGAAGTTCTCGGGGTCGCCCTCATCCCAGAGCTGGAAGATGATGGGGCGGGACTCGGGGTCGATCGGGCCGAAGTCGAAGTTCAGGAACGCGAAGTTGGCGAGATCGAGCGTCACGGTGAGCGAGGGGTGGACGGTGAGGTCGCCGGTGAGCCCGGTGAGGCGGGCCTCGGTATCCGAGAGCGTGAAGCCCCAGTAGTCGGCGAAGGGCAGATTGATGTACGGGCCGTCGATGCCGCGGCCGTCATCCATGATGACCTGATTGCCGTTCATGTACCAGAGGATGTTGCCATCATCCTCGAAGGTCTCGAGGGAGAGCTGCTGCGCGGAGGCGGAAGCGCAGAGCGCACCCGCCGCGGCGACGGCGAGGCACTTCATCAAAGAGAGTCTGGCGGTGTTCATCTTCTTGCTCCTGTGTGCTGCCGAACCGTGGATGAGGCCGGAACGGCAGGGCCTGCCTGCCCGCCCCCGAGAGGATCCGCACAGTGCTCACGCGAGCGCCAAGGCGCGGGTCCGACTTCTCTACGCACACACTCTACCATGGTTTCCCGGAAACTTCCAAGAACTTCACATAAAAACTTGGAAGGTTTCTCGGCCGATGGTATCCTGTCGCTGGGTTTCTTTCGGGATACTGCATGGCCAAGGCACTGAAGTCAAAGTCGCAACTGCCTGTCGCAAATGGCCTTGAGCCGTTCTCGCGGCGCGGGGAGATGCTCTCCGGGCCGGGGCTGGAAGCCGAGATCATCGCGATCGGCGCGGCACTGGTTCGCACGCTTCAGGCGGTGGTTTCGTCCGTCGGCACCACCGGTTCCGGGCCTGTCGCGCTTGCGGGGGTGCTCGGACTCGACAAGGTGCTCGCCAGCCGCGTTCTCAAGGCTCTGCGCGCTGGGGACCCGATCGGTTCCATGTACTTCATGCCCGGCCCTGAGCCGCTGCGGGCACTTGTGCGGGCGGCGGGTCGTCGGGGCACGCCGGCAGTGCTGTGCGAGGCCGCGGCGGAGTCGGTCGATCGGTTCGAGTGGCTCATCCAGACGCAGGTGGGTGATCGCAGCCTGCTGGATTCGATCCTGAGCGCGTGGATCCCTGAAGCGCGGGCGGAGTTCGAGCTTCGTCGCAAGCAGGCGGCGTTCAAGGCGATGAGCCAGCTCAAGGGGGCGCAGGCGGACACGATCCTGGCGACGTGCATCCTGGCGCCGAGCGGGGAGTCGGGTCTGATGGATGTGATCTGGGTGCACGGGCTGACGGGGCTGCACCGGGTGCGGCCGGGCGTGACGGTGAAGATCGCGTCGCGGCGCATGTCGAGCGAGCCCAAGGCCCGTCGTCCGATGGATGTGAACCTGAAGGAGATCGACGGGACCGCCGCGCCGCTGGTCGAGGAGTATTGCTCGAAGCCGCTTCCGCCCGTGGGCGTGCATCGCGTGCAGGATGCGATGTTCTATACGCTCGGCGGGGATGGATTTGGCGCGGCATCGGCGGTGGACGTGTACTTCGCCGAGGTGAACCTGGCGGAGATCAAGAGCAACCCAGAGGCGGTGACGGCGGGGTGGTACTTCTTCGCGGAGGCCGCGGTCCCCGCGAAGGCGCTGCAGTTCGACATGGTGGTGCACGATGACCTGTTCGGCGGGGCGGAGCCGCAGCTGCAACTGCACGATACTGTTCTCGAGGGCGTTGCGGATGTGTTCGATCCGCGGCGGGATCTCGATCGCTTCGACATGCTGGAGAGCATCCAGTCGCTGGGGCGGGGGACGACGCAGCTTCGATCCGTCCGGTCCCAGGCGTATGCCCCGCTGATGCGGATGGTGTGCGAGCGACTGGGGTACGACGCCGGGGCGTTCCGCTCGTACCGGTGCACGATCGACTATCCGGTGTATGGCTCGCAGGTGTCGATGGCGTTCGCGGCGAGGAAGTGACAGACGGCATCGACGGAGTGCAGACCTGCGACTACGCCCCCGGCGGGTCGATGTGGCAGCCATACTTCTGCGAGGCGAGCTGTGCGAGCTTGATCAGGTCTGGCTCGGCAACTGGCGCCGGCGATGTCGAGCCGGGTGCGAGCGGCTTGCCCGCATCGACAAAGAGTTGCTCCATTCCGCCAGGGAGTACTCCAAAGAGCATCCGCGCTGGCCTATCGGTCTCGTTGCGGAAGCGGTGCTTCTGGTTGCGCGGCGCGAAGAGGAATGTCCCCACGCGGGCGATGATCGGCGCCGTCACGCCCGGCGACTCGACATAGAACGTGATCTCGCCCTCGAGGATGTAGAAGAACTCATCCTCGCGTGTATGCACATGCGGCGGCGGCCCGCCACCAGGCGGAACGATGGCATCGATCAGACCGAGCGTTCCGCCGGTGCTCTGCTCCGTGGCGAGAACGCGGTAGACATCGCTCACGACGGAGAAGGTGGGTGCGGAATCGGCGTGGGTTGCGAATGCGTCGAGCATGGCCCGATCGTACCGCGCTCGACCCCGGACCGTCGCGCTCACTGACCGATCGGCAGGCCTGGAACGGCCGCGGCGGGCCAGAAGAAGGCGAAGATCGCGCCGGTGACAAGGCCGTAGACGAGCCCGTCGATGAAGCACATCACAATCGCGCGTGCACCGCCGTTGAACCAGATCATGTTGGCGATGAACGAGAAACACCACGTCAGCACGCCCGCGGTGCCGACGACCTGGAAGACGCGGGCAAACTCCGCGCCGTTGGGGATTGTCTCACGCGCGAGATACCCGATGAGCGTCGTCGCGGCGAGAAACGTCAGGAACGTGAGGGCCATGTTCTTGCCCATGTTCGGCACCGGCCAGACGTTGATGATGCCCATCGGGCCCTCTTCCATCTTCCTCGCCAGCTCGGGGTCCTTCATGCCCTTGGAGTTCTTACAGTTCGGGAACAGGTAGCGGCCGGGCGAAAGCCCGAGGGACCGGACCGCGCTGCGCATGGCCTCCTCATCGGGCGGCGAGGAATAGTCATCCTTGTGATGCGGCAGGATCGCCCACGCAAGGAAGCTGCAGAAGAAGAGGGCGATCGAGGTGACGATGATGGGGAGCCAGAGGTCGGTGAGGAACTGCATGGGGAGGGTCCTTGGTGCCGCTTGCTGTCATGGGAGCGGCCTAACCAGAGTATCGGAACGTCGGCTTGGCATTCAGTAATGTTGAACGATCTGGCTGAATGCCGATCGTGCGAGGCCCACTTCTCAAACCATCCGCCCCGCCCTTCCCACGAGTCGAAAGCGGGCTCTCACTCCACCGCCTTCATCCGCCTCCACTCCACCGTTGACCCGACATTGGGATCAAACCCGCCCGGACCGACGAGCAGGTACTCCCCCTGCGGGTTCACCCACGCGTCGATGTACCCCGAGGGCAACTGGACCTCACGGCTCTCGTACGGATTCGTGTATGTTTCCACGCCGCGGATGTACTCCCCGAAGCTGCGGTTGATTCGGTCCTGCGACGCATTGCGCTGAGCGTATGTCTCCGCCCAGAGCTTGCGGCTGTGCTCCGCGTTCTCGGTGATGATCTGGCTCAGACGCGTCGCATCGCGGATGCCCTGCATCTGGCGGTTGTTGAAGAGTTGGCGCACATGCATGTAGCCGCTGAACCAATCCTGACCGATGCGCGCCGTGTTGACGACCGTGGTCAGAAGCGGCGCATGCTTGGCCAGCCCGCTGCCGCCCGCGGCATCCCTCGGCGCACGGAACGAATACGCCGAGCCCACGCTCCACATCGTCATGCCCTGGCCGGTGTAGTACGACAGGAAAACATAGACATCCTCCTCCCACTGCTTGCCCTCGTGCTCAAACTCGTACCGCACCCGCCCGGAGTAGACAGAAGCCTGCCCGCCCGCCCCCCCACCGGGTGCCTGTTCCGCCGCCGCGGCATACTGACGCTCAACACTCTCCAGCCGCTCGGTCTCGACCTGCCTCGCTCGTTGAAGGTGCGGCAAGGCCTGCGGAAAGTACATCGTCCGCACAAACTCCGCGGCATCCCGAACTGGCGGATGCACGACATTGCCCATGTAGTTGCTGAAGAGTTGCATGGGGAAGGGCGGGTTATCGATCCACGTGAAGTTCTGCAGCGGGAGGAACTCGATCTGCGCTGCACCGTTGGGTTCGCTGATCCGCAGGCGCAGGTTGGCGAGGATGCTGTAGTCGTGCATCCAGGTGATGCCGCCCTCGTGCGTCCACCCCTCGGGAATGAGGAAGCTGACGGCTTCGATGTTGTTGATGCCGGGGTCTTTGATGGAAAGTCGCTTCAGCTTGAGGGAGCCAACCGGTTCCGCGGCGATTCCGGCCGCGGCGGGAACTGAAGGGGCGGGAGGCTTCTTGGCAAGGGGGTTCGCGGGCTGCGCGGCGGCGAGGGAGAGCGTGAACGTCGTGCCGCCGGTGCTGAACTTCAACGAGTTGCTCGCGAACACTGCCGTGAAATCGAAATCATCATCACCGACCTCGAACGTTCCGCTGAAGCCTTCATCCTCATCGAAGTCGGCATCGAGGGGGTAGGTCTTGCCGTCGAGAGAGACGGTGCCGGTATAGCTGTCATCTGAGCCACGTTTGAGCACGAGCGTCAGGCCCTCGCCGGTGTAGGTGCCCGAGGGTGGGGCGACGGGAGGGGCGGCGAAGGCGGGTGATTCGATGAGCAACACGATGGCGATGAGCGCGGCGATGATTCGCATGGCAGTGCCTCCGAGTGAGTCTCGGCGGCAGTGTACCACCTATTGAATGAAGAGCACTGGCCACGCTGCACTCAGTGCAGCTTTGTCCAGTGGCACACCGAGCGGAACGAGCAACTGCGGTCAAAGCTCCGGCGCGAAGCCCCGCCGCATGGTGTTCTCGCAGCTTGCGCGGGGCTCGACGAACTGGAGCAGGTAGTCGCTCCCGCCCGCCTTGGAGCCGACGCCGGACATGCCAAAGCCGCCGAATGGCTGGCGGCCGACGAGTGCGCCCGTGATGCCGCGGTTGAGGTAGAGGTTGCCGACGCGATACTCGCGCTTGGCTCGCTCGATATGCGTGGGCTTGCGGGAGAAGACGCCGCCGGTGAGCTTGTACGGGAGCGCGTTGGCGAGCTTGATCGCAGCGTCGTATGTCGGGGCGGTCATGATGGCGAGGACGGGGCCGAAGACTTCTTCCCGCGCGAGCTCGTGCTCCGGCGTGACACCAAGCACAATCGTCGGCGGGACGAAGGTCCCGGTGAGGCCCGCGGGGACGGAGAGCTGGATGACTTCGAGCTTGGCCGCGCGAGCGCGGTCGATATAGCCGGTGATCTTGCCTCGGGCTTCGGCATCGATGACCGGGCCGACATCGGTGCCGGGCTTGGTCGGGTCGCCGATCACCAGCGCCTTGGTCGCCTCGACAAGTCGATGCACAACCAGCTTGTACTGCTCTCCCTGCACGCCCTGCGGATCGACAACGACCAGTCGCGAGCACGCCGAGCACTTCTGGCCCTGGAAGCCGAAGGCGGAGTGGCGGATGCCGAGCACGGCTTCATCGAGGTCGGCGGTGGTATCGACGATGATGGCGTTCTTGCCGCCCATCTCGCAGATGACGCGTTTGACGTGCGCATCGGGGCCGCCGACAAACGCGTTGTACTGATCGCGCGGAGGGGAGAAGGGGCTCGGCGGCGCGGCCGCGTTGAGAATGTCGCAACCGACATCGCGCGAGCCTGTGAAGGCGATGAGGGCGATGCGCGGATCGCGCACGAGGGCCGCCCCGGTGGTCTCGCCGGGGGCAGGGCAGAAGTGCAGAACGCCCTGAGCGACGGCAGGCGGGACGCCTGCCCCACCCAAGGCCGTGTGCAGAATGTCAACCATGACCTTCGCGATCCCCGCCGTCTGCTCCGCGGGCTTCACGATCACGGTGTTTCCCGTCACCAGCGCGGCCACCGTCATCCCGCAGCAGATCGCCAGCGGGAAGTTCCACGGACTGATCACCACCGCCACGCCCCGCGGCTGATACCACTGCTCATCAAGCTCGCCGAGGAATGCGCCGAGTCGCTGGCGGTTGAACATCGGCACGGCGAGGCGCGCGTAGTACTCGCAGAAGTCGATCGCCTCGCAGGTGTCGGCATCGGCCTCGCGCCAGGTCTTGCCGGACTCCTTGATCATGATCGCCGAAAGCTCATCGCGACGGGCACGCATGGCCGCGGCGGCACGTACAAGCACATCCGCGCGAAGCCTGGCATCAACATCGCGCCACGCAGTGAACGCGTCGTGGGCGCGGGCGACCATCTCCGCCGCCTGCTGGGGCGTGCGGTCGCTGGCGACTTTGGGGACCTGGGCATTTGAAACCGCCGCGGTAAACGCATCGCGCTGCTCGCGCTGCGAGAAGTCCCGCATCGGCTCGGTGTAGAACGGACGCGAGTTGGAAACGCCCTCGATCGCCGGGGAGAGCGCGTGCCGCTCGGGCGCGGCGGAGAGCCTGTCATCACTCTTTGCGGCGGAGCCGTTCGTTCCCGCATGCGCGGCGGCATGGGGGGAGGCCAGCAGCCGCGCGATGTCCGCGTTGTCGGCGAAGCCCGCCTTGAGCCAGGACTCGTTGGAGGTGTTCTCCAGCAGGCGGCGGACGAGGTACGCCATGCCGGGGATCATCTCGCCGACCGGGACGTACTCGCGCATGCGCAGGCCTGTTCCGCCCCACTCGATCGCCGCGTACTTGAGCTGGTCCGCCATGCCGTGGAGCATCTGGAGCTCCAGCGCACTATGCGGCAGGCCGCGGCGTTCGATCCCGGCAATCGCGGCAGCGATGGAGCGGACGTTGTGTGAGCCGAGGGCGAGCTTGACCCCCCCACTCCCCCCGCCCCCCCCACTGCCGCCTTGCACGTTTGGCAAGGTTGGCGCGTGATCCAGATAGATCTCCGCCATGCGCTCAAAGCACGCATCCGTCTCGCGCTTGGTGGGCCAGACCGGGCACGGCCAGCCCATCTGCTCGGAATGAATAACGTGGTAGTCCCAGTAGGCGCCCTTCACCAGCCGCACCGTCACCACATGCCCCGTGCGCTTCGCCCACTCGCAGATCCGCCGCGCATCCGCATCGCCGGACTTCAAATATGCCTGCATCGCCAGGCCCGCATGGAACGTCCTGCCCGCTGCATCGTTCTTCCCCGCGCCCATCTTCTCGCAGCACCGCATGAACAGGTCCAGCGTCAAATCCTTCAGCTGGAACTGCTCCATGTCGAAGTTGACAAACACTCCCTTTTCACGCGCGGCTTCCAGAATCGGCATCAGCCGCCGCTCAAGGTCGCGGATCGAGCCCTCGGTGTCGATGGGGTCGCAGCACGCCGAGAGCGAAGAGATCTTGATGGAGACGTTTGTGCGCGGGATCGCGCCCCAGGCGTCGGTTTCCAGCCGTGGGTTCGGCTTCCAGCTCGCCACGGTCGCCGGAAGGTTGTTGATCAGGTCAAGGTACTTCCGCTGATACGCGTCCGCCTCCTCGTCCGACAGGCACGCCTCGCCGAGCAGATCGACACTGAAGCAGATCCCATCATCCCAATACTTCTTCAGATTCGGCAGTGCGCTCGCGGCATCGGTGCCGGCAATAAACTTCGACGCCATCCCCGTGATCTGCTTGCTGATCTGCCCGGCGGCGAGCCCCTTGGCAACATTCCCGAGTTTGAGCGCGGCGGCAATCGGCCCGGGCACCGTCACACCCGGCTGCGACAGATAATCATCGAGCACCTCGAACACCTGCTCGGGTGTCCGAAGCGTCGGGAAGCAGTCCACAAACCGGAAGAGCTGCACCTTGAAGTTCGGGTCCTTCATGGACCAGTTCATCAGGGCATCGGAGTAAAACGCGGCGGAAAGCAGCCCGGCCTTGTGCCCGCGGGCGGCGGTCAGAAGCTGCGTGCCGATCTCGATCAGTCGGGCTTCGTTTCCCGCGATTCCTCCAGCCGCGGCGGCCGTCGCGCTGGGGCCGCCTGCGGGAACGGAGACGGGCTGGGGAGCGGTGCGGGGCTTGCGAGAGAACAGGGCCATACAGGTCCGGCTCCGAAATGCGTGGGGTGGTTGATCGGTCGGGATGGGAGTGTATGGACCTCCGGCGTCGCTCAGGATGGCATCAGAACGCACTGGGCCGCTTCGACCCTGGTTCCGCCGGCATCGGTGATGGTGTGGTTGAAACCGGGCCGGATCGCCGCCGAAGCCCAGCCCCCCCATTGTTCGCCCGCGAGCACAGGCTTGGCCATCACGACCATCGCCACCTGGTGATCCGGCCCGAGCTTGAAGCGTTTGGTGATGCGGGTGAGGGCATCGGAAGCGGCTTCGATGGGTGTCGCCCCGCGACGCATGAGCTCGACCGCGAGGAAGGAGCCGCAGGTGCCCATGACAAGTTCGCCGTTTCCCGTCGCCGCCGCGGCACCCGCCTCCTGATCCACATACAGCCCGTGCCCGATGATCGGCGAGTCCCCCACTCTCCCCGGCACCTTGAACGCCATGCCCGATGTCGAACACGCGCCCGCAAGCCGGCCCGTCGAATCCATCCCCAGCACGCACACCGTGTCGTGCGATTGCTTGGGCCCGCTCCGGGCTTTTTCCTCGACGTTCAGCGGCGGGATCCAGCCTCGATACTTGTCGCGGTCGAGGTTCTTGGGGTCGGCGATCCACTTCTCCCACTCGCCGCGGGCGTAGTCGGTAAGCAGCCCTTTCTCCCCGATCGGCGCGAAGCCCTCTCGCTCGGCGAAGCGGTCGGCATCCTCGCCGACGAGCATGATGTGGATGGTCTTCTCCATCACCCGCCTCGCAATCGCGCACGGGTTGGCGAACCGCCGCAGACACGCAACCGCGCCCGCCCGGTCCGGGTTCTCCATCACGCACCCATCGAGCGACACCCGCCCCGAGGCATCCGGAAGGCCGCCGATGCCGACGGAGTTGA
Organism: Planctomycetota bacterium; assembly: GCA_023432465.1. Lineage (GTDB taxonomy): Bacteria > Planctomycetota > Phycisphaerae > Phycisphaerales > UBA1924 > JAHBXL01. The sequence continues at coordinate 9,403 of JAEYUO010000088.1, forward strand.
TGGTCGGGTCGTTGTCTACCGCACAAGCGCCGGCGATGACGGCGTCCATGGCCGTGCCCCCACGCGAGAGAATCTCCCACGCGGGGCCGTTTGCGACCGGACCGAAGGACCATGTTGAGAGGACGGTGGGGTGCATAGCGGGAGGGTACCGCGGCCGCGAAGAGTTCCGCATGGGCCTGGCTTGGCAGCCACCTTCTGAGATCGGCTACCCTCCCCCCTCATGTCCCGCATCGACAACATCTTCCGTGACCTCCGCGCTTCCGGCCGCAAGGCCCTCATGCCGTTTCTCTGCGGGGGATATCCCGCCGCGGGCAGCGTGACCGCTTCGCTGCTGGAGCTTGAGCGTGCGGGCGCGAGCGTGGTCGAGATCGGCATCCCGTTCTCCGACCCCATCGCCGATGGCCCCGTCATCGCCGCGGCCATGCACGAGGCCATTTCCGCAGGCTGCACGCCCGCTTCCGTCGCCAACGAGGTCCGTCAGGCCCGCGCGGCGGGGTGCAAGGTCGGCATCGTCGCGATGGTCAGCGTCTCGATCGTCTGGCGGATCGGCCCGGAGGCGTACTTCCGACAACTCGCCGATGCAGGGTTCGACGGTCTCATCCTGCCCGACCTGACCGCGGAGGAGAGCGATCCCTGGCGGCACGCGGCCGCGGCCGTCGGTCTGACAACCTCGCTGCTCATCGCCCCGACAACCTCGGCCGAGCGTGCCGCGAGCATCGCCCGGGCGTGCACCGGGTTTGTGTACATCATGACGCGGACGGGCATCACCGGGGCCTCCCAACCGGCCGGGCAAAGCGCAGCGATCGGCGCGGCATCGGTCGCTGAACGTGTGCACCAGTTGAGGCAGTTCACTTCCCTCCCGCTGGCCTGCGGATTCGGGATCAGTTCCCCGGAACAGGTGCGACAGGTGGTGGTGGATGGCGGGGCGGATGCCGCGATTGTCGGGAGCGCGCTGGTCAAGCGAATGGGCGACGCCGCCAAGGCTGGCCAGGACCCTGCCGCCGCGGCCGGGACATTCTGCCGCGAGCTTGCCGCCGGCCTGCGTTGAGCCAGCCGGCATTGCTTCAGTCTCGGGGCTTTTCGCCAGCAACCGACAGGCGATCGCGGGGGCGTTTGGGTGCGATTCCACTGAAACATGGCAGGCATTTTTGAGAAGCTGTTTCCCTCTCGACTTCACCGCGCAACAATCAAGCCCGAGAGACCGCGGGAACCTCCACCTTGGCTCGCACACATCTGATCCCCGGCCGCGAGTGCGAAGGAGCGCTGGCGCGACCGGGGACGGCGATCCTTGATGGTTCATCTCGCGGCCGAAAGGCCCCATGGCGCTCGAGAATGGCAGTTCCAACGGCGGATCGATCCTCTCCCCTTCCCGGCACGACGGCATCGGCAGCTACGTGTCGCCCAAATCTCGCTATCAGCAGAACGGGAATGGCATGACCAACGGCGCAGGGCAACGGGTTGACGGCTTCTACGCCGCGGATGTGTTCAACGAGCGCATCATGCGGCAGCGTCTGCCCAAGGACGTCTTCAAGCGGCTGATGGAGACGATCAACCACGGCAAGCCGCTCCAGGCGGAACTTGCCGATGTCGTCGCCGCGGCGATGAAAGAGTGGGCAATCGAGAACGGTGCAACGCACTACACGCACTGGTTCATGCCGCTCACCGGCCTGACGGCGGAGAAGCATGACTCCCTGACCATCCCCGATGGCAAGGGCGGTACGCTCAGCGAGTTCGGCGGATCGGCACTGGTCTCGGGCGAGCCCGATGCATCGAGCTTCCCGTCGGGTGGATTGCGGGCGACGTTTGAGGCGCGCGGCTACACAGCGTGGGACCCGACCAGCCCCGCGTTCCTGACGCGGAGCGAGGGCACCGTCACGCTGTGCATCCCAACGGCATTCGTCTCGTGGACCGGCGAGGCCCTCGACAAGAAGACGCCGCTCCTGCGCTCGATGGATGCGATCGCCATCCAGGCAACCCGCATTCTCAAACTCTTCGGCACCGATGCCGGCGTGTCCCGGGTCATCACTACCCTCGGCCCCGAGCAGGAGTACTTCCTGATCGATCGCGGTTTGTACTTCGCGCGCCCGGACCTGCTTCTGTGCGAGCGCACGCTCTTTGGCGCTCGCCCCCCCAAGGGGCAGCAGCTCGAGGACCACTACTTCGGCTCGATTCCCGCCGCGGTGCTGACGTATATGGCGGATGTTGAGCGCGAGCTCTATCGGATGGGCGTTCCTGTCAAGACCCGTCACAACGAGGTTGCGCCGGGGCAGTACGAGATTGCCCCGGTCTTCGAGACGACGAACATCGCCTGCGATCACCAGATGCTGGTGATGGAAGTGCTCAAGCGTGTCGCCCCGCGCCACGGTCTGCAGGCCCTGCTGCACGAGAAGCCGTTCGCGGGCGTCAATGGCTCGGGCAAGCACAACAACTGGTCGCTCTCGACCGACACCGGGGTGAACCTCCTCGACCCACGCGAGGAAGCCCACACCAACATGCAGTTCCTGGTGTTCCTGTGCTCGGTCATTCGCGCGGTCGATCTGCACGCCGACCTGCTCCGGGCTTCGATCGCCAGCGCGAGCAATGACCACCGTCTGGGCGCGAACGAGGCCCCGCCGGCGATCATCTCGATCTTCCTCGGCGACATGCTGACGGACATCATCAACCAGCTCGAGACCGGCAAGACCAGCCGCACGATCAAGGGCGGCGCGCTCGACCTTGGGGCGCACACCCTCCCGCAGATCCCCCGGGACTCGGGCGACCGCAACCGGACATCGCCGTTTGCGTTCACAGGCAACAAGTTCGAGTTCCGCGCGGTGGGCTCCACACAATCCTCCGCATGGCCGAACACGATCCTCAACACCATCATCGCCGAGTCCCTCGACTTTGTCGCGACGAGGCTGGAGAAGGACCTGGGTGCGAAGCCGACCGAGGCCAAGCTGCAGGCGGCCGTTCGTGTGCTGCTGAAGGAGATCGTCCGCGAGCACAAGCGCGTGATCTTCAACGGCGACGGCTACTCCGCCGAATGGCATGCCGAGGCGGCACGCCGCGGCCTGCCGAACTTCAAGGACACGGTGGAGTCGCTCCCTTCGCTGCGCACCAAGAAGGCCGTGGACCTCTTCCGCAAGTACAAGGTGCTCTCCAAGGCCGAGCTTGAGAGCCGCGCCGATGTCTTCGTCGAGAAGTTCATCAAGCAGGTCACCATCGAGGCCGAGACCATGGTCTCCATGGCCAAGACGATGATCCTGCCCGCCGCGCTCAAACATCAGGCCCGAATCGCCCAGGCCATCGCCCCGGCGAAGCAGGCGGGCGTCGATGTCGATGACCAGGTCGAGATGCTCGATCAGTTCGTCGCGCTCGTGACCAGCCTGCGCGAGAAGATCGCCACGCTGGAGAAGGCGGTCGAGCACCACGATGCCGACCCGATGAAGCATGCCCGGCAGATCAAGGCCGAGGTCCGCCCGGCGATGGCCGAGCTCCGCAAGGTTGCCGATGAGCTCGAGACCGAGATCGCCTCGGACCTGTGGCCGATGCCCACCTATCGCGAGTTGCTGTTCATCAAGGGTTGAGGGGGCTGATCACGAAGGGGCGTCTGCCGGGCAGCAGACGCTTTCACGCTGGTGACTCCCGGGGCGCACCACAGCGGTGCGCCCCCCGTCGTTTTGGCTAGACTGTGCCGCCCCCG
>JAEYUO010000089.1 GCA_023432465.1 Planctomycetota bacterium
GCATAGGGGCCAACGGAATCGGCGTCGAGTTTGCGCGAAAGGGGGGTGTTCGGGCTGACGGAAGATTCACAAAGGGAAGGGGGTGGCAGGGATCGAGGGATAGGGGACCAAGGGGGGAGAGGCGACAGCCATACGCCACGTCAAGTCAACGATGGCATGAATCAGCTCGACTGCGCAGGGGAATGCGGAGGAAATGGTGGAATAGAGGTTTCGAGCAGCCGTGATTTGGCAGATGAAGGGCCACACGGACCCGACGTGCATCCTGCACATTGCGGTGCACTAGACTGGACAAATGGGCCTGTTCGATCGAATCAAGAAGCTGTTGGGCGAACGTCGTGAGCGAAGGAGCGAGCGTGAAGTTAATGGGAGAACGGGTGATCTCAATCATCGTTCGCCGTCAGGATTTGAGGACGATCTTCCTCTGCCGGAAGACATCGATGAATCGATTGCGGTACTGAAGACGACGCGGCGGCTGTCGCTCTTTGAGCGCGAGGTGGTGGGTTGGTTTCGCCGCGGCGATATTCCATACCAACTCGGCGAGGGGTTTGTGGTAGTGCCGGAAGGGGAACTTGAGGATTTGCAGTTCGGCTTGGGAAACCTTGCGCAGCTTTGTGCGCTCCATGAAGAGGCGAAGTGGCCGTCGATCATTCAGCAGCATTTCGACGGGATCGTGAAGTCGATGCGTGCGCACCGGCGGGACGGCGACGCGGTGCGGGCGCTGCACACGGTGCGGGACAAGCTGGCGGTGCGGTTGTGGGAGGTGTCGGACCTGCCGGAGAAGACGGCCGCGGAGATGCTGAGCCGGGAGGACATCCCGGGGCTGGTGACGGTGTTGTGCGTGGATTATCCGGATTCGATCGCGACGGTGCGGCGGGATGAGGCCGCGGGGTGGGGGCTGACGGAGAATGAACTGTTCGAGATCGCGATCACCAACAGCATGCGGCTTGCGGAGCCGGTGGCGGCGGTGCACGACGTGGGCGAGGGGGACACGCTGGTGATGTACAGCGGCGAGTCGTTTTTCGTGTCGTCGACGATTTTGCGGTTTGCGGAGCTTGGCGATGGAGAGGGGATCGGCGAGCACGGGGCGTTCATCGCCGTGCCGACGCGGAACGTGGTGATCGCGCTGCCGTTCACGGGGATCGGCTCGCTGCAGGCGCTGGGGAAGCTGATGCAGATCACCACGGGGATGCACCACGACGGGCCGGGCCCGGTGACGCGGCGGGTGTACTGGTGGCACGACGGGGTGTGGGACGAGGTGACGTACGAGGTCGCGGAGGGGCGGCTGAACGTGAAGCCGTCGGATGCGCTGGTGGAGAAGATGAACGGGCTGGCGGAAGAAGGCCAGTAGGCTAGTGCCGGAAGTGGCGCATGCCTGTCGTGAGGCAGGTGGCGCCGCGGGCCTGGCAGAGGTCGAAGGTTTCCTGGTCGCGCTTGGAGCCGCCGGGGTGGATGATGAGCTTGACGCCGGCATCGAGCAGCACGGCGGGGCCGTCGGGGAAGGGGAAGAAGGCATCGCCGGCGGCGACCGCGCCGCGTGCGGAGGCGCCGGCCTTGGCCGCGGCGAGTCGGCAGGCGGAGACGCGATCGACCTGGCCTGAGCCGACGCCGAAGAGGCGGATGCAGGGTGAGGCATCGGACCCGGGGCCGGGCACGGTGTCGGGGCCGCCGATGACGATGGCGTTGCTGGAGACGTACTTGACGAGCGTCTCCATCGCGATCGCCGCGGCGTGCAGCTCGCGCGGGGCATGGGGGCCGGCCTTCTTCTCCCAGCGGGTGGGCTCGGAGGGGGCGACATCGCGGTCCTGCACGACCATGCCGCCGGGGACCGAGCGGTATTCGAGCTTTCGGGCGACGGAGGCGGCGTGGTCGCCGACCGCCAGCAGGCGGACATTGGCCCAGCGTTCGCGGAGGATGGCCAGAGCTGCGCCATCAAACTCGGGAGCGACGACGACCTCGAAGAAATGGCTGGGATGGGCGATGACCTTCGCGGCGGCGAGGTCGATGAGCTGATTCGTTGCGAGGATTCCGCCGTAGGCGGCGATGGGGTCGCCGGCGATGGCGCGATCGACCGCGCGGGCGAGGCTCGTGGCCATCGCCGCGCCGCAGGGGTTGGTGTGCTTCACCACCACCGCGCACGCGGGGAAGCCGGCGAGCGCGGGGAGCGAGGTGATCTTGCCGAGTGAACGGGCGGCTTCGAGCGCGGCCGCGGCATCGAGGATGTTGTTGTACGACAGCTCCTTGCCGTGAAGCTGCTTGGCGTTCACAACGGTCGGCCCGATCGAGGAGGGGTCGCGGTAGAGCGCGGCCTCCTGGTGCGGGTTCTCGCCGTAGCGCAGCTCATCGACCTTGGTGTAGGCGATCTTGAGCACCTGCGGGAATGCGCCCGGCGTGCGGCGGCCGAGGAAGGTCGCGATCGAGGCGTCGTACTCGGCGGTCTTGCCGAAGGCGGCGGTGGCGAGTTCGGCCCGCGTGCGGAGCGTGGTCGCTCCGCTGTTGGCATCCATCTCGGAGATGATGCGGTCGTAGTACTGCGGCGAGGGAACCACCGTCACCCACTGATAGTTCTTCGCGGCCCCGCGGATCATCGCGGGTCCGCCGACATCGATGTTCTCGATGGCCTCGTTCAGCGAGACGCCGGCCTTGCTGACGGTCTCCTCGAACGGGTAGAGGTTGATGCAGACCAGATCGATCGGTGTGATGCCGTGGGCCTTGAGGAAGGCGGCGTGCTCGGCGTTGTCGCGCACGGCCAGCAGCCCGCCGTGCACAGAGGGGTGGAGCGTCTTCACGCGCCCGTCGAGGCCCTCGGGGAAGCCGGTGACCTTCTCGACGGGGATGACCTCAACGCCCGCCGCGGCGAGGGCGCGGGCGGTGCCGCCGGTGGAGACGATCTCGACGCCTCGCTCGCGCAGCGCGAGAGCAAAGGGGACAAGGTCGGACTTGTCGCTGACGGAAAGCAGGGCCCTGCGGATCGTGACGAGTTCGGGCATGGGGTGCAGGGGGGTGGTGTCGGTGCGTGCGTGTGGAAGGGCGGCGTCAGTTTCGCGGGACGAGCTTGATCACCACGCCGTTGGCGGTCGCGCCGTAGAGGTTGCCATCAACGAACGGCTGGGCACGCAGGAAGGTGACCTTGTCGAGCACGACGGAGTCGATGATGTCGCCGCGGGCCGGGTCGATGGTGGTCGCGGTAGAGTTCGCGGCGTTCCAGAAGACCAGGCGGCCTTTGCGGATGGCTGTCAGCACGCCGCGGGCGGACGTGTTCTGCCAGAGCACTTTGCCGGTCGCGCTGTTGAACGCGGTGATGCCCTGTGTGCCCAGGTCGCAGTAGACGACACCCTCGTGGTGCACGGGCGCGGCGCGGAGGGGCTCTTCCGTGCGGTGACGCCAGATGATGGAGGCGGAGTCCTTTGAGATGGCGTACAGGGAGTGATCGAGGCTGGCAATGAAGAGCGAGGTATCCGACGAACCGAGTTCTGCCCCGGGGCCGGCGAAGATGCGGCCGCGGGCAAGGGAGTAGCCGGAGATGCCGTCGATGATGAGGATCTCGCCGCGGGAAGAGACGAGCGCGACGGCGGAGCTGTCGCCGAACTGCACGGGATCGGTTTCGATCGAGCCGTCGAGGCCCGAGCCCCATTGCCGGAAGCCGTTGAGCGTGAGGTGGCCGAGCACCTGGCCGTCGGAGCATCCATAGACCAGGATGTCGCCGACCTTGGCGGGGCGCGTGTTGACGACCTTCTCGAGGCGCTGCTTGTCGAGGAGGTTGCCCGTCTCGATGTCGAAGACGAACGCCTCGGCCTCGCTGGAGCAGATGATGCGATTGTCGTCGCGGATGTTGCCGGTGAACTTGGTGAGCGCCTGGGCGGGCTGGTCGGACCAGCGACGCTCGCCGCTGCGGTCTTCCAGGATGCTGAGCACGCCCGAGGAGTCCTGCGCGAGGATGACGTCGCCGGCGACGTTGAAGAACTTGAGCTGCGAACCGGAGAACAGGCTGGGGAAGCCGCGCCAGTCGATTCGGTAGCCCAGCTTGGCGTACTGCTCGGTGTGGACGGGGACGGCCGCGGCCCGCTGCTCCGGCGAAGCAGGAGCGGTCTGCCCTGACTCGCAGCCCGCCAGGGCCGCGGAGAGGGTGAGCAGCAGTCCGGCCATGGTTGCCATGGGTGAGGGGCGGCGTGAGAGGCGGGGATACGTCGACACGGTCTGGGCAACAGGCATCGTGGTCGGCCTTTCCTGCGGTGTTCCGGGTGCCCTCAAACGGGCGGTACCGGCGATAGTTGGCTCGGGCGAGAGGCGCTTTGGGGCAAGCAGTATCAACCCCCCCGGGGGAACCGTCAAGCCGAACCCCAAAACCCCCAAGGTCTCGGGGCCTCGCGGCTACGCTCCGGGGCCATGTTCACGGGACTCGTCCAAGCGGTCGGTATCGTAACGAAGCTGGAGCGACTGGGCCGCGGCCCGGATGCTCCGGTTCGTCTGAGCATCGACCCCGGTTCCTGGGACTACAACCCCGGACCAGGGGATTCCATCAGTGTTTCGGGGGTGTGCCTCACGGTGGCGAAGCGGCCGGGCGCCAAGGCCCGGGTCTGGGAGTTTGTGGCCATTCCGGAAACTTTGGGCAAAACGACCCTCGGCGGACTGCGGGTCGGGAGCCGGGTGAATCTTGAGCATGCCCTCACGCCCTCGACGCTCATGGGGGGACATCTGGTGCAGGGGCATGTCGATGGGGTGGGGGAGGTGGTGTCGATTCGGCGGGGCGAGGACTGGCGGGTCCGGGTTCGGGTGCCTGTGGGGCTGCGCGAGTTTGTGATGCCCAAGGGGTCGGTGTGCCTCGATGGGGTGTCGCTGACGATCGCGAAGGTGTATGAGGATGGGCTGGAGGTAGCGCTGATCCCGACGACGCTCGAGATGACGACGTTGGGGGCGCTCAAGCAGGGGGCATCTGTGAACATCGAGACGGACATGGTCGTGAAGACGCTCGTGACCTGGGCGGAGCGGGTCGGGGCGGTCGTGCGGCGGGTGCCGGGCAAGGGATCCGGAGCGGGTCCGCGATCGGGAAGATCAACGGGCAAAGCGGGGGCGCGGCCTGCCGGTCGCCGCCGATAGACTGCCCATCGTGCGGATCCTTGGGATTGATCCTGGTTTGCGGCTCACGGGCTTTGCCTGCCTGGAGGTGGCCCGCGCATCGCGGACGCCCTCGGGTGCAGCCCTCATCGAGGCGGGGGTGATCCGGCTGAACGCGAAGACGAGTGTCGCGGACCGGCTGGTGGAGCTGGATGCGGACCTTGCGGAGATCATCGAGCGGGTGAGGCCCGGCGTGCTGGCGGTGGAGAAGCTGTACGCCCATTATGCCCACCCGACGACGGCGATCGTGATGGGGCACGCGCGGGGGATCGTCTTGCTGCGGGCGTGCAAGGCCGGGCTTGGCGTGGTGGAACTGGGCGCGACCGAGGTGAAGAAGTCGCTGACTGGGAACGGGCACGCGAGCAAGTCGCAGATGCAGGACAGCGTGAAGATGCAGCTTGGCCTGACGGCCCGGCCGGAGCCGGCGGATGTGGCGGATGCGATTGCGATTGCGCTGTGCGCGATGCGGCGGGGGGCTTCGGTTCGACGCTAAACTCATGCCATGCCCCCAGCCCCCCCCGGCACAAAGCACGACAAACTCGCCGCGCAGGTCCTCATCGTCGAGGATGAGACCGAGCACGCCGAGGTCATGGCCGAGGCCCTGAAAAAGTTCGGCCATGTCTGCACGATTGTGGACGGGGTGGCCGCCGCGCTGGATGAGCTCAAGCACGGGCAGTTCGACATCATCATCACCGACCTGAGGATGCCCGCCTCGGCGGGGGTCGGCGGGACGGCGGCGGACGGCTGCGATGCCGGTCTCAAGGTGCTTCAGTCCGCCCGGGAGCTTCAGCCGCAGGCCGAGACGATCATGGTCACGGCGCACGGGGATGTGCCGACAGCCCGCGCGGCGTTCAAGTTCGGGGCGTACGACTTCATCGAGAAGCCGCTGGATCTGGAGGTGTTCCGCAACCTCGTCAACCGCGCGGCGGAGACCGTGCTGCTGCGGCACGAGGCCGCGGGCGCCGGCGCGGGTGCGGGCGGGCTTGATGAACTGGTGCAGCACAACGGCTTTGAGGGGATCATCGCCGGCTCCGAGCCGATGCGCCGGATCCTGCAGACGGTGCGGGCGGTTGCGCCTTCGAACATCCCGGTCTTGATCACCGGTGAGAGCGGAACGGGGAAGGAACTGATCGCGCAGGCGATCCACCGCAACAGCCAGCGCGTGAAGGCGCGCTTCGTGCCGTTCAACTGCGCGGGGCAGAGCGAGAGCCTGCTGGAGGATGCGCTGTTTGGCCATGTCCGCGGCGCGTTCACCGGGGCGGAGAAGGACCGCGAGGGCGTGTTTGAGTATGCGGGAGGCGGGGGGCCGGGGAGCGGCGGGCACGGGACGCTGTTTCTTGACGAGATCGGGGACATGCCGCTGACGATGCAGGCCAAGCTGCTGCGCGTGCTGGAGAACGGTGAGGTGGTGCGGCTGGGGAGCAACGAACCGCGCAAGGTCGATGTGCGGTTCGTCAGCGCGACGAACAAGGACTTGGTGAAGGCGTCCAAAGAAGGCCAGTTCCGCGAGGACCTGTACTTCCGCATCAAGGGCGCGCACATCCACCTGCCGCCGCTGCGCGAGCGGCGAGAGGACATCCCACGGATCGCGCGGCACGCGATCGCGCGGTTCGCGACACAGATGGCCCCGAAGGGCAAGCCTCCCGTCATCCCGGACATCACCGATGCCGCGATGATGCGGCTGACGGCGTACTCGTGGCCGGGCAACGTGCGGCAGCTTCTGAACGTGATCCAGAACATGGTGGTGATGGCGATGGGCGAGGCGGCGCAGGCGGGCGGCGCGATGACGGCGGAGGCCCCAGCGCGGATTGATTCGCGGCACATCCCCGATGAAGTCTCCAGCCCCGATCTGCCGGATGATGAGGTCGGTGCCGTGGGCGGGGCGGGGGGCGATGGTCTGGCCGCCGCGGCGGGCGCGGGCGGCGCAAGCGCGGGCATTGGGGGCGGGGCGGGCGGAAGCGGGGGATATGCCTCGCTGGCGGGCACGAGCCTGGAGCAGCTCGAAAAGCGGGCGATCCGGGAGACGCTCCGCCTGACGGCGGGGAACAGGGAAAAGGCAGCGCAGCTCCTGGGGATCGGGGAGCGGACGCTGTACCGGAAGCTGAAGGAGTATGGGCTGCGCTAGACTGGGTCTTCACAGTTGCACTGCCCGGAGGATCCGCTTTGTTCCGAACCGCCCTTGCCCGTGCCCGCCGTCTGGCTCATTTGAAGCTTGGTGTGCCCGCATCGTTCACAACCTTGCTTCGCTATGACGCCCTGCCGCGGCCGCACTATGGCTACGGCGTGTATCAGGCTGCGCTGCAGGCGCGCGCCCTGGGGCTCCCTGCGATCTCGGCGATCGAGTTCGGAGTCGCCGGCGGCCAAGGACTCATCGAGCTTGAGCGAGTCGGGGATCTGGTCAGGCAAGAGACGGGTGTCGAGGTGAAGGTCTATGGCTTTGGCCTTGCCAAGGGCATGCCGGTCCCCGTCGATCACCGCGACATGTCGTACGTGTGGGCGCCGGGGCTCTTCAAGATGCCCCTGAAGCGCATCCGTGAGCAGTTGAAGCGCGGCGAGCTGGTGCTCGGCGATGTCCGCAACACGGTGCCGACGTTCCGCGAGAAGTTCAACCCGCCGCCGATCGGCTTTGTTGCATTCGATCTTGACTATCACTCCTCGACCATGGCCGCGTTCGGCCTGTTCGATGGTCCAACGGACTCTTTCCTGCCGCGGGTGTTCTGCTACTTCGACGACATCATCGGTGACGATGCGGAACTGCACGGGCCGTTCGCGGGGGAGTTGGCCGCGATCGAGGACTTCAATCGCGATCATGCGAGCCGAAAGATCTCACAGATCTTCGGGCTCCGACACAAGCGCCTCGTCGCCTCGTGGTGGAACGATGTGATGTTCGTGATGCACGCGTTTGATCACCCGCGGTACAACGAGTACATCAATCCGCGGTGGAAGGCGCCAGCGGCGAAGTCCGCGACCAAGCCGGAAGTGGTCGTGCGTCCGGGATTGAACGGGACGGCGAAGGCAACTACTTCCTCAACGCCCGCACCCACCCCATCACCATCAGCACCAGCCCGCTGAGGATGCCCATCGCGATGAAGCCCGCCAGACCGCCCAGAATCGCGGCGACGGATGGCTCCATCGTGTAGTTGAAGACGCTCCCATAGACATCGGGGAAGAACCAGCCAATCCCCGCACCGACCAGCCCGCCCCCAACCACGCACGAGCCCTGGAAGATGTAGTCGAACTTCCGGAACGAGGGCATCATGCCGACCGTCTCCGCGACGCGGTTGTAGGTCTCAAGGCCGTCGGCGGGTTTGCCGGGTCGTTGGAGTGGCCCGGGTTCGACGGGGGGAGTGGTCATGGCGGCAGTTTACCGTGGCATGGGCATCTTGCCCATGCTGAATAATGCACGGGCAGGATGCCCGTGCCACGAAATCGGGGAGCTTGGCGAAACAGACCCTCCCTCAGGCATCGACCGACGCCTGGTCCTGTGAGGGTTCGTCTGCGCCGCCAACGCTGTTGGTTTCGGCGACATCTCTTTGCCCAACCCAACTCCAGTTTACGAGCCCCGCATGGATCGGATTCAGCATGACGTAGCGAATCTGTCTGCGGAGGTCGGTCCGATCCCGGATCAAATGGTCGTAGTACTCCGATTGCCAGAACGATCCATCGCGGCCGAGGGATTGGTTCGCCCGAAGCGAAGTGAAGCTCTTCCACGAGTGGAGAATATCCGGCAGCAGGTGCTGACCAGTGGGTTGAACGACGACGTGAACATGATTCGGCATGATGCACCATGCGATGAGGCGGTACCGCACAGCGTCAAAGTGAAGCAGCGCATTCTGCACGAGTTCTGCAATCTCAGGCCGTCTCATCCAGCAGTTCCCGATTCCTGCGTCGAGGTACTTGTCCACCCGCTCGGAATGAAGCACGTCGAGCCGATCGAGTTCATGCGATGAGAGTGGGCGCCCGAGGCTCTCAGCTCGGCGAACGATATGATCACGCTCGGCGATCCATGCGTTCAGGACGCCTTGGGGCAAGCTATCACCGAGGCGGAAGGTCACTGCATAGGCCGCACCTTCGCGCGTCCAGTGCGGCAAGTTCGCACCCTGCCGCTTGGTGAGTTCGGCTCTCGGTACCGGGTAATCGCTCACGGCAGCAGCATACATCAAGACGACATGGTTTTCCTTTTGAGCAGATGCACGCACGGGCAAGATGCCCGTGCCACGCGCGTAGCCTTCTCCCATGATCAACTCGATCAGCCGCCTGGGTCTTCGAATCTGCGATGTCTTTCGCCGCACTGCGCCCGATCCGTTCGTGCTCGCGGTGCTGCTCACCCTTCTCACCGCAGCGATCGCGCTGCTGCTGGGGTTCCCGGCGGCCGGAAGCACGCCGCGGCCGGAGCTTGCCGAGCGGGCCGGGAAGCTGCTGGACTCCTGGGGCGGGATTGAACGACTGGCCAGCGGCGCGGCGAAAGAGAGTGCAACGCTCGGGCTGTGGACGCTGCTCGGCTTTGCGATGCAGATGTGCCTGGTGCTGGTGACCGGGCATGCGCTGGCGTCCAGCAGACCGGTGCGACGGGTGATCGATGCGCTTGCCGCGCTGCCGCGGACGTGTGCGCAGGCCGCAGCGATGGTTGCGTTCGCGGCGTGCGCGACGGCGGTGATCAACTGGGGGTTGGGGTTGATCGTGGGTGCGTTGCTGGCGCGGGAGGTTGGCCGGTCGATGTCGCGCCGCGGCGTTCCCGTCCACTACCCGCTGCTGTGCGCGGCGGGGTACACGGGGCTGATGGTGTGGCACGGGGGGTTGTCGGGCTCCGCGCCGCTGAGCATGACGACGCGTGCGGGGATCGAGAAAGTCTCGCCGCAGCTTGCAGCACAACTCGGCGAAAACGTCATGCCGCTGACCGAGACGCTGTTCTCGACCTCCAACCTCATCATCACGCTGGGGCTTGTCGTGCTCGTGCCGGCGGTGTGCGCTTTGCTCGCGCCCAAGGCCGCCGGCGAGATGGCTCCGTTTCGAGAACCTGTCGGCGACGGCCGCGCCGAGGCGAGCGGCACGGAGACCCAGCCTGCGCAAAGCGACTCCCGCCCCGGCGTGATCCCGGAGTGGCTTGAGACTTCACCCCTGATCGTCTGGTTTCTCGCCGCGGCGGTGTTCGCTGTCATCTGGCGATACAGCGCGGGCGCGGGCCTTGCTTCGCTGAGCCTGAATCACATCAACGGGGGCATGCTCGCGCTGGGGCTGGTGTTCCACGGGTCGGCCCGGTCGTACGTCGGGGCGGTTGATGAAGCCGCTCGCGGGTGCGGCGGGATTGTCGTGCAGTTCCCGCTGTACGCCGGGATCATGGCGATGATGCAGGCCTCCGGGCTCGTGCGGATGCTCGCCGATTCGTTTGTCGCGATGTCCACGCCGACGACGCTGCCACTGTTCACCTTCGTATCGGGCGGCATCGTGAATCTGTTCGTGCCGAGCGGCGGCGGGCAGTGGGCCGTGCAGGGGCCGATTGCGATGCAGTCGGGCATGGAGGCGGGCGTGCCCCTAGGCAAGATGGTGATGTCGGTGGCCTATGGCGATCAGCTCACCAACATGCTGCAGCCGTTCTGGGCGTTGCCGCTGCTGGCGATCACGGGCGTGAAGGCGCGAGAGATCGTCGGCTACACCGCGCTGATCATGCTCGCGGGTGCGGCGTGGATCGCTCTTTGGCTGCTCGTGCTGTAAGCACGCGTCAGATCTCGCCGCGGCTGAATCGCCACAGGACATACGCCCAGTTCGCGATGACCACGGTGAGCAGGATCGCCACCTGCCCGGCTGGGTGAATCCACCGCCGCCGCTCAGCGCCGGCGGGTGGCACCAGCACCCACCACGCCAGCAGCAGGGGGGCGCCGATCACCAGCAAGGTGGCGAGGGGGTTGAGCTGGATTGCGCCGGCGAAGTCGCCGCGGGCCAGACACATCGCGGCCCGCGTGCCGCCACAGGTTGCGCATGGGTAGCCGGTGATGCGTTTGAACATGCAGGTGACCACGGACTGGTCTGTCGAGCGTGAGGCGTACCACGCAATCGTGATCATGCCCAGCCACAGCGCACAGAAGAGCATGGCGGGGATCGTCACGCCCCGGGCCGCGAGGCGCGACCAGGCAACACGGAGGATGCCCCGAGGTGACTGGGTCGGGGCGTTCACCTTCCGCCGCTTGGGGTCGAAGTGGATGATCCGCCTCCGTGGGTCGGGCCTCCGGCCCCGCTCGCGGCGGCCGCGCCCATGACCCCCACGAAGAACACGATGATGACCAGGTACAGCACGATCACCAGCAGTTGAAGGCCCAGGATCACGGTGCCGATGATGCCGAGGATCCAGCCTGCCTGTGTGAGGCCGCGGCCTGCGGGGTCCATTCGCCCGGCATCCATCTCTCGCAGGTCGTTCTTCCCAAGGATGAGCGCGAAGACGCCGCACACGGCGCAGATGATCAGGCCGAGGATGCCCAGCGTGAGCACCATCGCGCCGCGATGAGGCGCGACGTGTCGCATCTGGCCCGCGGACATCGGGGGGAACGCGGTCATATGAAAGGCTCCGAGGCGGTGTCTGCCCTCGCGGGCTTCAGGCAGCCGGGGTTACGGGTTGCCCATGCCGCTCGCGGCCGCAGCGCCGCCGGCGACCAGCGCGATGACGAGGACCACGATGTTGAACACAAGATACAGGCCCCAAAGGATCGTCCCGATCATCCCGCAGATCTTGCCGGCCTTGGTCAGGCCTTCGCCGGTTCGGTCCATCCGGCCCGCCTGCATCTCGCGCAGGTCGGCGTTGCCCATGACCCATGCAATGATCCCGCAGATCATGCACAGCACGATCCCGAGAATGCCGAGCACCAGGATCATGGTGCCGCGGTGGGGACGGATCGAGGGGTTGTTCATCGGGGGCATCTGTGACATGGTGGCTCCGTAGGTGAGGCATTCCGACGCCGAAAGTCCGGGGGACTCGTCAAGCGGCCATTCAGGTTGGCGTCAGATTACCATACTTTCTCCTGTTGCGGGGACTCCCCCATATGTCCAACCCCAACCCTGCCTTTGTGGAAAACCTTGTCGGGGCAGCCCTGCGCGCCCTCGACCCCGGCCGGCTCATCGGCAGGCACGAGGATCGGTTGCGGTCGCTGGGGCCCTGCCGCGTGATCGCGGTGGGCAAGGCCGCGATCCCGATGGCGGAAGCCGCTGCGCCGATCCTCGGGACAAGCGTTCGCGGCGGGGTCTTGATTTCCCCCGCACCAGGTCCCCGTCGCGAGACACCTGTCCCGGGGTTCGAGGTGTATTCGGCGGATCACCCCCTCCCCACCCCCCGCAACCTCGCCGCGGCGAACGCGGCCGCAGACCTGGTCCGCGCGGTCCAACCTGACGAATCACTCGTCATCCTGCTTTCCGGCGGTGCATCCGCCATGCTCACCCTTCCCGCGCCCGGCCTGACGCTCGATGACCTCCGCGCGCTCACGAGTGCGCTCCTCCGCGCCGGCGCAACGATTGATGATCTCAACTGCGTCCGCAAGCACTGCGAGCAGCTCAAGGGCGGCGGGCTTGCGCGGATCGCCGTCGAATCCCGATGCCGCCGCGTGGTATCGCTGATCCTGTCCGATGTTGTCGGCGATCGGCTGGATGTCATCGGCTCCGGCCCGACTGCGGCCGACCCGACGACGTATGCCGATGCGATCGGGGTGCTGGATCGGTTCGGGCTGATCGATTCGGTGCCTGCGGTTACGACCCACCTCCGCGAGGGCGCGGCGGGCAAACATGCAGAAACGGTGAAGCCCGGCGATTACGCGCTGGCGTGCGTTGAGAACGTGATCATCGGGAGCAACACGATCGCCGTTGAGGCGGCCGCGGCGTGCCTTCGGGAGCAGGGCTGCGAGGTTGTTGAGGTGCGATCGGGCGTGACGGGAGAGGCGCGGACAGTGGGCGCTCAGCTCGCCGAGCGTGTGCGCGGGCTCGCGAGAGTGTCGCCCGGAACCGGGTGTGCTTGTCGCGCGGTCGTCTGGGGTGGAGAGACGACCGTGACCGTCCGCGGGAAAGGGGCAGGGGGGCGAAACCAGGAGCTGGCGCTCGCGGCATCGCTTGAGCTCGAAGCCGTCCTCAACGTCGCCGTCATCTCCTTCGCCACCGACGGCGTAGACGGCGCTTCCGATGCCGCGGGCGCGGTCGTCGATGGGCAGTCCGCCGCGCGTGCCCGCGCTGCCGGGCTCGACCCCGCCGCAGCGCTGGCCGACAACGACTCGTACGGACTCTTCTCGCGGCTTGAAACCTCCAAAACGTCATCGGGCCGGCGGATTCTCATCCGGACCGGCCCGACAGGGACCAATGTGAATGACGTGATGATCGGCCTGTGGCGGGCCGGTTGTTTCACTCTCGCCGGCTCATGAGGATGAGCAGGTAGTAGAGGATGGTGCCGACCGTCGCGACCAGCGCGGCGACATAGGTGAGGGCGGCGGCGTTCAGCACGCGGTTCATCGCCGCGGTCTCGACGCCCGGGGCGACCAGCCCCGTCGAGGTCAGCAGGTCCTTGGCGCGGCGCGAGGCATCGAACTCGACCGGGAGCGTGATGAGCTGGAACAGCGCGACCGCGCACAGGCCGAGGATGCCGATGAGCAGCACCGTCGCGCCCATCTTGGCGCTCATCAGCGCCATCATGAACACGCCGGCCATGATGGCGATGTTGGCGACATTGCTGCCGACGACCGCCGCGGGGACGAGGAAGCTCCGCAGTCCCAGCGGACCGTAGTTGCTCGCGTGCTGGATGGCGTGCCCGGCCTCGTGCGCGGCGATCCCCGCCGCGGCGACGGACCGGCCGCCGAAGACGTCCTGGCTCAGGCGGAGCATCTTGGCCTTGGGGTCGTAGTGGTCGCTGAGCATGCCGTGCGAGACTTCGATCCCGACATCGTGAATGTTGAATGCGTGCAGGATCTCCTTGGCGACCTGTGCGCCCGTCATCCCGCTCGAGGCCGGAATCTTGCTCGCCTTGTTGAAGGCGGACTTCACGCGGAACTGCGCCCACAGCCCCAGCAGGAGCGGGACAATGACCAGCACCAGGAACGGCAGAAGCGAGTATCCACCGACATTCATTCCGACAGGCATCAATGCCTCCTTCCATGGCGGCGCAACGATCGCGCCGAATCAATAGTTGAACTACGCAGATCGCGGGTCAAAGTTCGACTTCGTCGCGAGCTGTTCATACAGGACACGAGTCTCCGTATCGATCGACTTCGGCACCACGATGCGTACTTCGGCGATCATGTCCGCGCGATCGCCGGACTTGTTCGGCAAACCTTGGCCGCGGATTCGCATCCGCTGGCCGCTCGATGTGCCCGGCGGGATTGTGACGGTGATCTCGGAGTCGATTGTCCGCAGCGGCACCTTCGCGCCCAGCGCGGCTTCCCACGGCGCGATGGGCAGCATCGCGATCAAAGTGAACGGATCGGTCGCATCGAGACGGAAGCGAGGGTCGGGAGCGAGCCGGATCCTGAGCAGCAGGTCGCCCGCGGGCCCGCCGCTTGTGCCTGGGCCACCCTGACCGGCGAGACGAATGGTGGAGCCGTCTGTCACACCCGCGGGGATTCTCACATCCAGCGTGCGAGACTCGCCGCTCGAATCCGTCAGCGAAACACGCTTGGTTGCTCGCTGCGCGGCATCGGCCAGCGAGATGCTGAGTTCGGCCTCTGCATCCTGACCACGGCGCGGCCCACGCGGCTCGGCTTGGCGGCGAGATGATCGACCGCCCGCGCGGGTGGTCGGGCCGCCGGCCGCCGCTGCGCCGAACGGGTCGAACCCGACACCGCCGCCGCCCGCCGCGCCGCCGAAGAGTGACTCGAAGAACTCCGAGAAGTTGCTCCCGCTGAATGCCGTCTCCGGACCGCCATCGCCCCCGAAGTTCACACGGAACCCGCCGGTGCGTGCGCCGCCGCGGCCGTTGCCGCCCCAGCCTTGCGGCGGACGGAACTCCTGCCCGGGCTTGTAGTCCGCGCCGAGTTGGTCGTACCGCTTGCGACGCTCCGGTTCCTTCAGGACCTCATAGGCCTCCTGCACTTCCTGGAACTTCTTCTGGGCTTCGGGCTCTTTGTTGACATCGGGGTGGTACTTCCTCGCAGCGACGCGATAGGCGCGCTGGATCTCCTCCTGCGAGGCATCCCGCTTCACCCCCAGCACGTTGTAATAGTCCACGTATCGTGCGGTCATGCGTCATCCTGTTGGTCCGAAAAGGATCGGACCCGGCCCGCATCCTAAGGACGCTCCGGCGGTGAGCTTCAACCGCCGTGCCAAACGCTTGTTTGGGTCACGGCGGCGCGCTGATGCCGCGGCGTGTTGGGCTGCCACAGGTACGCGGCCCCGGGTGCCAAGCTGACAGCCGGGGGCTCGCCCGATCGCCGCAACTGGCACCCGCGGGAGCCGCGGCGGGCCTCCGGCGACTGGCACGCACTTTGAAAGTACATCGTTCGTCCTGCCGCCATAGCGGGATCGGGCGGACCCCGTTCCGGTGTGCCCGGCATTCGTGGAAGAACCGAAAGGAGTGCAACCCATGTTCGCACGTCGAATCCTGTCGTCCCCCGTCCTTTCCCGCAGCTCGTTTGGCGACTTTGATCGGCTGTTTGAGAGCCTTATGCCCGAAGCGGTCGAGACGTACGGGCGAGCCTCGCATGGCGTGTTCCCCGCGATCAACGCGTGGGAGGATGAACAGGCGGTCTCGATCGAGGCGGAGCTCCCGGGCTTTGCGCTTGAGGACATCGAGATCACCATGACCGGCCGCACGCTGACGCTTGCCGGCAAGCGCGAGGGAGCCCTGCCCGAGGGCGCGGCGTTTGTCCGGCGCGAGCGTCAGCAGGGCCGCTTCAGCCGCACGCTCACGCTCAACACCGACATCGACAATGCCAAGATCACCGCAAGCCTCGACCGGGGTGTGCTGCGGATCACGCTGCCCAAGGCCGAGAGCGTGAAGGTGCGACGCATCGAGGTGAAGAGCGCCTGAACCGGCCGCGTTGTTGATCGGACACGAACGCCTGACCCAAGGAGCAGACCCATGAACTCTTGCTGCAACACGATCACCGGCTCGAACGATGCCGCGACCAGGAAAGAGATCAATGCGACGCGAACCGTCCGCCCGGAGCGGGTCTTCCAGCCCGCGGTGGACATTGTTGAATCGGCCGACCGGTTCACACTCACGGCCGATGTGCCCGGGGCGGATTCTCGCTCGATTGAAGCGCACTTTGAGGACGGGGTGCTCACGCTCCGCGCAGGTGTCAGTCCGCGCCAACCCGAGGGCACACGGTGGCTGGTCCGCGAGTACGGGGTTGGCGCGTGGGAGCGCACCTTCCGCATCGGCGAGGGAATCGATGCCGAGCGGATCGAGGCGATCTGCAGAGACGGCGTTCTGACCCTCACGCTGCCCAAGGCGGAGAGTGCCCGGCCGCGAAAGATCGAAGTCCGCGGCAGCTAAGCCCGCAACACTTTCTGCATGCAGTCAACACAAACGCCCGGGACGTTTGCCCCGGGCCTTTGTGCGTGTGTGGGAGATTCGAATGGTGCTTGAAGGCGGCGTCCTGCTTACGGTCCGACGAATACGTCGTCCGTGCCATCGGGGCTCTCGGTGCCTTGCAGCGGATCGGCCGAACGCGGGTGCGTGAGACGACGGATCGCAAGCTCTACCTGCCGCGGCAGCCAGATGTTGTCGCCGTTCTCGAGGACCGGCGACCGCAGCCACTCCAGCGAACCGTCGTTGAACAGCGCGGCCTGCCCCCGCCCGCCGTGGTTCGGCGAGTTTTCGATCGGATCGATCGGCCGACCCATGTAGGCCTTGAGGATGACCGGCGAGCGGTCGATCAGCACGATGGTGCGCTGCGATGCGGACCAGGAGGGGCGCTCCGCGGCGAAAAGATTCTGATAGCTGTACGAGACTTCCTCAATGCGGCCCCAGTCCATGGCTTCCTTGCGGGGGTCCTGCGAAACCGCGTGGGCGTTGCCGGTGCAGGCCAGGTCGCCGAGGGTCACGTTGCCGGTGCGCACGAGCGTGTACAGGTTCGCGGCGTTGGACTCATCCGGGCTCCGGCCCACAAACCACCACGGCCGACCCGCGGGCGAGGCGGTGGCCATCGGCAGCGCATCCTTGTTCGAGCCCGCGTACAGCCCGAACCCCAGCCCCGCGGCGGAGAGATTCGATTGGCACTCCATTCGGCGGGAATAGCCCTGAACCGCGCTCGTGATCGGCGCGAGGACACCAAAGCCGATGAGGATCATCGCGGCGACGGTCACCAGGTCCGCGAGTCTGAAGCGAGGGCGGAAGCCCGTTCCTTCGCCATCCTCCACGACCCGTTCGGCCCCGAC
This sequence comes from Planctomycetota bacterium, assembly GCA_023432465.1. Lineage (GTDB taxonomy): Bacteria > Planctomycetota > Phycisphaerae > Phycisphaerales > UBA1924 > JAHBXL01. The sequence continues at coordinate 17,452 of JAEYUO010000089.1, forward strand.
GAGTTCGAGTCGAGACTCATCGCGTTCGATATGCTCCTGCACGGTCGCGAGTGTCCGGGTGATGAGAGCGCTTCGGTCCGCCGCGGCCGGCGTTGGCCCTTCGAGCGAACCGAGCAGGGCCAGTTGACGCGAAGCACGAGTCCGGAGCGAGCCCGGCACGCGGGAGATGTCCATCCCCGCCTCGACGAGCGCCTCGAGCGCATCGTCATCGTCGGGCGACAGATCGCCATCGACGAACGAACCGCCTTGAGCGTCGAGTGTTCGTGTGTGGGCAGCGCGAGACACACGCGCGAGCGTCAGATCGATCAAGAGGCCGCGATTGACGGCGACATGCTCGGCGTGCACATCCAGCAACCCCAGCAGCCCGGAGAGGCGTTTGGCATCGGGGGTGTCGCCGATTGAAACGGAGTCGAGTCCGTTCCCAAAGAATGTGTCAACAAGCGATGCGGACCCGGGCGAGAGCACAGGCTCATGGCCTGCCATGTCTTGGCGCGTAGGTCCTTGAGGTGTCGGTCCGCCGAACGAACTGGAACTCGACGTGTTCATGGTTCCTGGGATCCCTTGGACACTTCCTGCCAGCTTCGGGCGAAGGAAGCGACCGCCGAATGAAGCCGCGATTTGACAGTCCCGAGAGGGATCTTGAGCGATTCGGCGATCTGGTTGTACGACATCCGCTGGAAATACGCGAGCAAGAGGATCTCTCGGAGCGACCATGGCATCCGGTCGATTGCCTGCTGCACCTGTCGGCTTCTCTCCTGGGCGTCCAGCGCCGCATCGGGCGAGGGCACATCAACTTCCATGAGGTCCACAAACGTCCGGGCCCCGTCGCCGTTGGCGTTATCGCCACCGCCACCGGACCCGCCGATCGGCGCTGAGAGATCCAGCGCCTTCCGGCGTGCGCTTCTACGCAGGGCATCCCGCCCTTTGTTCGCCGCGATCGTAAAAAGCCATGGTTTAAAGCGCCGGCTCGCGTCAAAGGAGTCGGCCGATAAGTGGACCTGAAGGAACGCCTCCTGAAAGGCATCCTCCGCCAGCGCACGGTTGCCGCACAGTCGGATCAGGAATCGGATGAGATCATCATGGTGACGCTCGACGAGCGTCTCAAAGGCCGCCGGCTCGCCCGAGCGGTACGCCTCCAGCAGCTCCTCATCGTTCCGCTCTTCTAAACGCTTGACCGGCATGAGTTTGCTACGAGTTTGGGTCGGGGAAAGAGGGAGGGGAGTCCGCGGCGGGGGGATAGTCCTTGATTCTTGACCTGTCGCGGACTCTCGCCCCACGGCCACCCGGCCCGAGGGGGTACGCCCGGTCGCCAAGTGTACGACCACACCCACCCGCCTGTTTGGGCACCAGCGTGCCAAAGCGGGTCGCCTGCTTCTCGGGGGCGGCGGAACGCCCGTTTGTTCGGGAGGGTCTGCCCAGCTTCCGGTGCTTGGATGCTCCGGGAGCATCCGCTAGCATGTCCTCCTGCGTGCCGCGGCCAAGAAGCCCGGTTCCAAAAGGTCGAGACGCGAAAGGAATCCATGGGCGTTCCGCTGAGTCAGATGTGGACGGTCGCGACGTATGTTCTGGGACAGAAGCTCCAGGGAAACAAGCGGTACCCGCTCGTGCTCATGCTCGAGCCGCTGTTTCGCTGCAACCTCGCCTGCGCCGGCTGCGGCAAGATCCAGTACCCCCCGCACATCTTGAAACGTCAGCTCACCCCGGAACAGTGCTTCAAGGCTGTTGAGGAGTGCGGTGCACCGATGGTGTCGATTCCTGGTGGAGAGCCCCTCCTTCATCCCCAGATCAAGGAGATTGTCGACGGTCTCATTGCCCGCAAGAAGTACATCTACCTGTGCACCAATGCGCTCCTTCTGAAGCAGAAGCTCGAGGAGGGCATCTTCAAGCCCAGCAAGTACCTGACGTTCAGCGTCCACATGGACGGGCAGGAAGAGCACCACGACTTTGCCGTCTGCCGCGACGGCACCTTTGTGACGGCGCGCGAGGGCATTCGCCTCGCCGTGCAGATGGGTTTCCGCGTCACGACCAACACCACGCTCTTCGATGGCTCCGACCCGGTGTCCGTCCGCGCGTTCTTCGACGAGATGATGGAACTCGGCGTCGAAGGCATGATGGTCTCCCCGGGCTATGCCTATCCCAAGGCCCCGGACCAGAAGACCTTCATGCAGGAGCGCACCAAGACCCGCAACTTCTTCCGGATGCTGCTTTCCAACCGCAAGTCCCACTGGAAGTTCAACCAGTCGCCGCTGTTTCTCGAGTTCCTCATGGGCGCGAAGGGGCGCGAGTATGAGTGCCTCCCGTGGGGCAATCCCACCTTCAACATCTTCGGATGGCAGAAGCCCTGCTATCTCCTCCAGGACGGCTACGTCGAGACGTTCAGAGAACTCATCGAAGACACCGAGTGGGAGCGCTACGGCCGCGCCAGCGGCAACCGCGCCTGCCAGCAGTGCATGGTTCACTGCGGCTACGAGCCGACGGCCGTCGATCACACCTTTGGTGCGCTGAGCGGCATGTGGGGCACGATCCGCGCGATGCTCTCCCCGAGCTATGTCGATCCGGAGGCCGCGGCGATGCTCGCCGAAGAGGCCAAGAAACCGCATGGCCCGATGGTGCAGCTTGGCCTGACCGTCGAGGGCAAGCCGGTTGCGCAGCGCGAAGCCGTCTCGGTCTGAGTGCGTCGGCTTGCGAGTTACGCCGGCGGGTTGTTTTCGGTATTGGCCGCGGAATCGTCAAACGCCTTGTCCGCGCGGAAGAACTCCTCGGCCGACATGGGTGTGCCGTCATCGTGAAAGAAGCCGTTGATCCCGCGCTGCGCAGTGCGCGGGTGCAACTCGTCATCAAGGTCCGAGTCGGCATCGCCCTCATCCGCGATCATGTGCAGTTGGCCCTTGGGGTCCTGCCACGAAGGATCGGTGGGAAAGATGTCGAGCCCAAATCCGCCCGCATCGCAACCCTCGGTCGGGCAGTGCCACATCTCCAGCGGGTCATCATCACCCGGCTGCAGCGGCCCGAACACCATCGCGTCGGATTGGTACTTCTGTCCGCAGTGCAGGCAGATCACCTCGATCGGGTCATCCGGCGGCGGGAAGGAGCTGTCATCTTCGCGGTTGGCCACGCGCTCAGCCTACCAACAGTCTGAGTCTGTGCAAGTCATACGAACAAAGCCCAGTCCTCGGTCGTCGCGCGCAACCGCCGCCGCACCTACCATTGCACGTTCGCTGTACAACCCCCGGATGCAGCGCTTCGCGAGTGCGATCCCGTGCATCCGCAGTTCACGGAGGATCACAGCATGGCCATCACATCCGCTCGCGTACTTCTGGCCGCAGGCGCGGCTCTTGTCCTCTGTCTGCCCGTTTGGGCGCAGGGCAATGCTGCGCCAGCAAAGGTCGAAACCAAGGCCGCACAACCCGAGAAGAAGGCGCCGACGCTCAAAGCGGGAGACCTCGCCCCGGCCCTCTCCGTCGAGAACTGGGTGAAGGGCGATGCCGTCACCGGGTTTGAGAAGGGGAAGGTCTACGTGGTCGAGTTCTGGGCGACGTGGTGCGGCCCGTGCATCGCGGCCATCCCGCACCTGACGCACCTCCAGAAGGAGTACAAGGGCCGGGTGCAGTTCATCGGTGTTTCGGGTTCCGACAAGGATCTGGCGACCGTCGAGACCTTTGTTAAGCAGCAGGGCGACAAGATGGGCTACACCGTCGCCTTCGACGGGGACAGGTCCATGAGCGAAGCCTGGATGAAGCCCGCGGGCCGCAACGGCATTCCGTGCTCCTTCGTCGTCGATCGTGATGGCAAGATCGCGTGGATCGGCCACCCCCGCGCCGGCCTCGATGCCGTGCTGGCCAAGGTGGTCGCCGGGACCTTCAACCCTGTCGCCTGGGCCGAGACCGAGTCCAAGGCCAACGCGCTCCGCAGGCAGGCGTTCGAGGCCGGGCAGTCCGAAGACTACGCCACGGCGGAAAAGGCCCTGAACGAGCTCGGCGCGGTCGATCCGTCCTTCGCGGCCGATGCGGGCATGATGAAGTTCCGCATGATGCTCCTCCAGAAGAAGGACTATCCGGCGGCGTACGAGGCCGCGGGCGTGCTCTTCGCCGGACCGCTGAAGAACGATGCCGAATCGCTCAACGAGATCGCATGGACAATCCTCGATGCTGAGGGCGTCGAGAAGCGCGATGTGGACCTCGCCTTGCGGATCGCTCAGCGCGCTGTCGAGATCGAGAACGGCGAGAACGGCATGATCATCGACACCCTCGCGCGCGCCTACTGGGAGAAGGGCGACAAGGCCAAGGCCATCGAGTGGCAGCGCAAGGCCGTCGAGAAGGTCGACTCCGACTCGCTCAAGCGCGAACTCGAAGCCACGCTCAAGAAGTACGAAGGCAAGTGATCCCGAGCCTGACCCTGAACATCACGTGCGCCCGGGACCCGTGGCCCGGGCGTTTTCATTTGCCCGCGGGCACGGGCTGCAACGCCGCGCGGGCTGCCCGGATCGCCTCTCGCATCGATTCGATGCCGTCGGGCGCAAACGAATGACCCATCCCCTCGACGATGACCACGTGCGCATCGGAACCAAGTGATGCGAGCGAGGTTTGGAGCGTGCGCACAGCTCCCTCCAAAAAGAAGTTGTCCTGCGCGCCGGCATAGATGTTCAGCTTCCCCGCGAGCCGCTCCCGCAGCCCGGGCGCGCCATCCGCACCCATCCAGCCGCGCTCGATCACCAGCCGGATGTCATAGGGTTCCCATGACTTCGCCGTCTCGATATCGACCGCGCCGGTGGCGCGATCGAACAGCGCTCGCGGCTGGCCGTCCTCGCCGCGAGGGCTGAACACCGCTTCAAACGATGAGATCTGCCCGCCGCGTCCGAGCACCCGCTCCATCGCGCAGAAGTCGTCGTACCAGATCATGGTGTTCCCGCCGTTGCGGGCCAGCGGGCGGCGCGTCCCCGCGGCGTCGGTGTACATGTTCGCGCCCGGCGCGTACAGATCGATCTGCTGGAAGTCGCGGAAGTCAACCGGATCGGGCACGTGCGACCAGCACGCCGCGAACTGCTCGGGATAGGTCACGGTGAGCCACAGGCTCGACCAACCGCCTGACGAGATCCCCGTGACGAACCGGCTCGCCGCACCCCCGGTGCGGAAGCGGCGATCGATCTCCGGCAGCAGTTCTTCGATGAGCATGCGTCCCCACGGGCCATTGTTCGCCGAATCCGCAAAGACGCTGTGTCCCGTGCCGCAGGAGGCATCCGGAACGATCACGACGCAGTCCTCCAGTTTGCCCTCGTCCGCCACCAGTGGGGCGAGCCGCCCGATGTCCCGATGGCTGCCGCCGAACCCGCCGATCATCACCACGCTCGGCCACAACCGGTCGGGCTCGGCCTTCCACTGCGCCGGCGTGCGCACCGCCGCACGCACGACGAACTCCCGTTCGTGAAACTTCGAGAGCAGCGCGGATCGCATCTCGATGAGCTTCGTGTCATCTGTTTCGCGGAACTCGCGTTCGGCGACGACCTCCGAGAGCCGCAGCTCCACCGTGCCATCGACCGCGGCATCAAACTGAACCTGCACGGGCTTGCTGTACAGGTCGCCCGGGCCGTCGCCGGGCGAGGGGTGATCGAGCGACCGCCTTGCCACCGCCTGCACCCAGTATTCACCGGCCGCGATGTCCGCATGCGCTTTGGGGAACGCAAGCTCTGTGTCGCGAACGGTGACCGCCGCGCCGGGTGCGACACCGATGGCATCCACGGCCAGTGTCTGCGCGGGGTCGAACCAGTTGGTCATCTGCCGGCGCGGCTCGGGGCGCGTGCCGCGGCCGAGCACGACGTAGATGCGACCGGAGTAAGCAACATCCTGCACGGCCTCATCGAAGACCACGCGGAAGCCGCCGACAGTCGCCGATGCTTCGGCCTGCGCATTCGCGATCGTCGGTGGAACCAGCAGGAAGAAGGCGAGCAGGAAGAGCATGGACCTGTGCATGGGGGTCTCGCGTGGTGGGTTTGTCGGTAGAGGTGGTGGTGGTGGTGGGGGGGGGCGATTCAGACGATCTCGCCGACGAGACGTTCAAACGTAATGCCACGCTCGGGCGGAAACCGCTTGAGCCCGTCGGCACGCAGCGCGGGCGCGAATGTGGACACATAGCGGTCGAAGAGTTCTCGCGTCGTGAAGATGTACTGCGTCATCACCCGGGGCCGTGTCGCGGCGGGCTCAAGCCGGACGATCATCGCCGAGTGCGCGCCGTGCGAGATGACCGCATCGACGTGCCCATCCTCCAGCCAGGTGACATACTCCTCCGCCGTCGCCGTGTCGGGAAGCGTCGCGATGACCATATAGCAGATCCGGATCATGCGTGGAGCGTATCCGATTCGTATCCAACGAAAAAGGACCCCGGCTGACGTAGCCGGGGTCCCTGGGTAGTGGAGGCTCCCGATCGGTCCTCGAACTTCAACCGCTTATGGGCAGCCTGCGAACCATGCACTCAGGAACGTGAAGATGTCGGCGACATCCACGACGTTGTTGTTGTCCACATCCACCGCGCACTCGCCGCCGCGCGGGTCGCCGGGGCCGAGCGGAAGCGTCTCGGGCCGCTTCTTGGTGGCGATCAGGAACGCGAAGTCCGCGCCCGCCGACTGCCAGTCCGTGATCTGCCGGCCCGGCGCGAGCTCTTTGCCCGGATCGATCTTCCACACGTTGCCCTGGGTGCACGCATCGCACGGCGGGGCAACATGAGCGAAGTACGCCCGCTCGGCCGCGGAGAAGGTGTCACGCACAGAGATGGAGATCCAGTAGTTCTTGCCCGGTTCAAAGGTCAATGCCTCCGGCCAGCCGCAGAACGTGACCTTGTAGGCACGGACGTTGGTTGAGCCGACACGCAGCCCGTCGTACTCCAGGTCGATGATCTCCGTTGCCACACGCTGGTAATACGGTGTGCCGCCGGGCAGCATGAAGTCCGGATCGCGGCAGTCGTTCTCGTAGATCTCCAGGTGCGCCTCGAAGCTGATGCAGTTGGTGAAGATGTAGCCCTCGATGTAGCACACCTCCTCCTCGGCGCAGGTCTTGATCACGAACTGATCCGCAGCGCGGGAGTTTCGCGGCGTGAGCGTCGACTTCTCGGAACGCGTGCCGAACACGTCGTACGGCGGGTTGGCAGGCTCGGATTCATCCGCGCCGCCCAGGTAGGGCTTGCCGTTGTTCCAGATAATCGGGCACGACTCGCCGATGATGCAGAACTGCAGATCGGTGCACGGGTGGCAGCACGGGTCATACTCCTGCCAGTCGCCCATGCCCTCCATGAAGATCGGGCGCATGCCCATCACCGTGGGTGTCGGCGGGTTGCCCGGCAGGCCGGTGCTCACCCAGAAGGCCTCGAACTGATCGTCCGCATTGGGCGCGATCGCCACAAGCGATGCCCAGTACGCGCCGCCCTTGAGCCAGAAGCAGTCGAAGAAGAACTGGAACTGGTGGAGGCTGAAGCCCTCGGGCGCCGATTCGATGAACGCCGCGCACTCCGAGTCGAACTCCTCGACGAGTTCTCCCGGCCGGCCGTTGCAGTCCTTATAGATCCGCAGCTTCGCGCGAAGCTCCAGATCCGGATTGGCCTTCCGGACCAGCATTTTGCCTGTGAACGTCGTGATGCGGTGCATCGCCGACGGGCACAGGAAGAAGTCGTCCGCGGCCTTGATCACAATGCCGTCGGTCGTGCCGCGGTCAAACGACCACTCGCCGTTCACCTGGTCCCACTCGCCGGTCGTCCAGAGCGCGTAGGCGTCCTGGATCTCATCCGTGTTGTCCTTGCACGGGCAGGCGATCTCGCAGCACTCCTCCGTCGGCGCAAGGCAGATCGGGTCGGAGTACACCGCGTTGCACTTGTCTCCGTTCTCCGGGCAGTTCGGCCCGGACAGGTCGGAGTAGTTGATCCGCACGCGGTAGCACGTCGCATCCCGCGCCGGGTCAAACGACCGGATCTCCAGGCACTGGTTGGTCTGCCCGGGAATGTCTTCCCAGACTCCGACCTGCGGGATTGTCTGCTTCTGCCACTGATAGCAGATCGGCCCCTCGGCCGAGGCGATCTCGCAGCAGAGCAGGATCTGTGCACCCGGGCAGTACAGGCAGTTGCCCTGCGTGTCCGTCACACCCGATTCGCACAGCAGTTCACACGGGGTCAGTTGTTCCCGGACATCCAGGCACCCGCACCCTGAGGCAACCCACGGGCATTTGTCCTGGTCGTTGGGTGTGCACACCCGGACCCGGAAGTAGTAGCACAACTCGTCGGCCGGGCTCGCCGCGGGAACGCAGTGCTCAAAGTTCAGGCTCTGGCCCACGGTCCACGTCCCGCTGGCGACCAGATCACCATCGCCCGCGCTGTCGCAGGTCGGCTTGCTGCGCCATTCCCAGCACAGCGCGACGGTGCCGCTGTAGGTGATCGACGCGTTGAAGCACTGTGCCGCGCCGACACAGACGGCGGCATCCTGCGGGTTCACGCTGATTACCGGCTGCGGACGCACCGTCAAGGTGCAGTTGCCCGAGCGGGTCGTGCAGTTCGGGTCGGCACAGTACGCCTTGACGTAGTAGGTCCCGGCAAGGTTCTGCGCCTGAACGTTGGTCAAGCCTTCAAGGTCCCAGATGATGCACGTCTCATACTGGTTGTTGCCCAGCGGAGTGATCGAGATCGTCACGCCCGGCAGGCTGCCGGTGGAGACGACGATGTCGTCGCCCTCCTGCCCGAGCACGCCCAGGCCCTTGTACCACGTCACGACCGGCACGCAGCCGTCGGGCGCGAAGATGGTGTAGCAGCAGTCCTGCACGCCGCCCGCCGCGCCGCCGCCGCAGACGATCGCGCTGCCGCCGCCCGTGATGGAGGGCGGGCAGAAGACCGTCAGGCGTGCGCACGTGCTGGTCACGACCGCGCACTCGTCATCGCCACTCGCGCCGCAGTACGACACCACGACGTAGTAGTAGCCGTTGTCGTCCTGCGCGCCGGGCGCCTCGCCCGGGCACTGCGCCCGGGCCGGGAGGAACGAAAGCGTGCTGGAAGTCGCGCCGTTGATCGGCGTGCCGCCGGTGCCCGGCCCGTCGCACGGCGTGTCGCGGCGGTACCACTGGTAGCAAAGCTGGGCGCCAAAGCCGTTCGCCGTTACGCTCAGGCTGGTGGGCGTGCCGTCGCACACCATCGAGGGCTGCGGCTGGGCCGTGATCGCCGGCGGCGTGCCGACGGTGATGCAGGCGCACGCCACGACGCTCTCCGGACAGTTCCCCAGCAGCACGAAGTCCGGCGGCAGGTCCGTGTCGCCGCAGGTCAGTCGCGTCGCGACCGCGTAGTAGCAGCCGGTATCGGCCGACGTCGCGTCATTGATGCACAGGGTGAAGTCATCCAGCACAGTAATGTTGGCAAACGTGCCCGGATCGATCCGGGTATCGCCGGGAGAAGGCACCATGGCCGGTGGACACGGAAGCGGAGTGGCGGTGGCACGCTTGTACCAGATGATCTCGAAGTCCCCCGGGCAGGTCGAAACCAGCTCCGGAACAATGAACACATCATCGCCCACGCAGTAGGTGCAGTTGGCATTCGGCTCAAGGTTGTCTGTATCGTCACAGTCCAGCAGCGCATCGGACTGACCCGGCTCGCGCGACATGCACGTCGCAGTCAGGCTCGCGGTGATCGTCGTGGTCGCCTCATCTGCGCCCATGTCGGCCTGGCAGAAGCTCGGCCGCGGCGTGGCCACACGCTGGTCCGGCAGGACATCCGTGAAGCTGAACAGCGACGGACGCGTCCCGAGAAGGTCAAACTCGAACACATCGTCCACGAAGCCGGCAAGGTTGGAGTTCAGATCGTCGTAATCAAAGTCCTCCGAGCCCACATCGCTCGGCGGGTTCGGCGGGTTGCCGGGCCGCGGCCAGTCGTTGAACACGCCGTCCGGCGGTGTGAATCGCTCCTCGGCGAGGCTGTAGAGCGCGCGATCGATGCACGGCGAGCACGGCTGGAGGTGGACGTTGTCCTCGCTCCCGGCGCCGCCGAGCGACATGACGAACAGCGGGTCGCAGTCGATGTTCCCCACGCCAAAGTCCGACAGGCTGCTCACCCGGATGTCCGAGTAGCGAACATCGAGGTACGTGAAGTCGCCGTTGGAGACCGCGAACGCAAAGGGACCCGCGGCGAAGACGTCCTCGCAGGGCTGTGCGCCCGGACGGCAGGCCCGATACACGATCGAGTTCAGGAACCGCGGCCTGGGGAAGTTCGCCGGAAGGCTCCCCGGCGGAATCGCGTACACACCCGCCTGCCCGGTTCCCTCATACGCGATGGTGCAGTGCAGGAACAAAGGCGCGGAGTCCTCGATGTACACGGTGCCGCCTCGGGCGTTCGCCCCGCCGTTCGGGCCGAACACGGTGTTACGCGAGAACGAGCAGTTGTAGAACTTGCAGTCGGCATCGGTGCTCTGCGTGGCCCGGCTGCTGATGAGGCTCACCGCGCCGCCGTCGCCCGAGACGCCGCCTGTGCCCGCGCTGTTCTGCACGAACACGCAGTCGTTGAACTCCGGACGGCTGGTGCCGCGGACATCGACCGCGCCGCCGTTCTCCACCGCCGTGTTGGCCTTGAAGAAGCAGTGGTCATACCGCCCGGGAACGGCCGTGTCGTGCGCGACCGCGCCGCCCGAGCCGTTGGTCGAGTTCGCCTCAAACCGGCACCCCAGCACCTGCGGCTGGTCGCTCTTGTTGAAGTTCTGGAAGTAGCACGCACCGCCGCTGTTTTCCGCGAAGTTGCCCTCGCCCGCGTTCGGTCCGCCGAAGTTCAGGAAGCCCAGCGCCAGGTTCGCGGCGTTCTGCGCGAACATCGCGCCGCCCACGTTCCGGGCCCGATTCCCGAAGAACTGCGCCTCGTACACCTTCCGCTCCGCCGTCGCGGTGAAGGAGATCGCACCACCGTTGGTTGCGCGGTTGTTGGTGAACATTGTCACCGGCCCCAGCGCGGGCGAAGTCTGCCGGGCGATCGTCACGTTTGCATCGTCGGAGTAGAACGCGCCGCCCGAGGCCGATGTCTCGTACGGCGGGCCGCCGAGGTTGTCGGGCCGACCCGCGAAGTTGCAGTCAAACGAGCCTCCGATGACGTTCGCGGTGCGCTGGGTAAACACGCCGCCGCCCTGACGCAGTGCGGTGTTGCGCTCAAACGTACAGCTGTTGAGGTTCAAGTCTCCAAGCCCGCCCTGCTCGACAAACACCGCTCCGCCGTCGCTCGCCGCGAGGTTCTCCTCGAAGATGCAGTCGGTCGCGTCAAACTCGCCATTGGTCCCGACATTCACCGCACCGCCCGCGGAGACCGGGCTGACCGACGGGATCGAGAACCACGCCGCGCCGCGGCGGAGCGTCAGGCCCGTCATCGACAGCCGACCGTCGTTCACGCGGAAGAGCCGGAACAGCGAGCTGTCCTCAACGGGCGTGATGCCCGTGTTCATCGCAGGATCGCAGCTGATCGCGGGACCGGGACCCTGGATGACGACCTCGCCCGCATCCGCCGGCGCGCCCTGGCACCAGCCGATGATCTCGACGTTGGCGCCGCTGTCGACCAGGATCGCCGAGCCCGGCGCCTGCAACTGCCCAAGTGTAAAGGTGTACGGCGCGCCCTCACAGCAGATGTAGATGCGGTAGGGCGCCGGCGCGTTCTGAGTCGCCGTCGCAAAGTGCGCAAGCAACTCCGTTGAGTTCGTCGCGACCAGACACGTCGTGCCCGGCGGGCAGAACGCCGCCTGTGCGTCGCATGGCTGTGCCTGTGCATGCTCCGCAGTCGCCAACAGACCACAAAGACAACTCACCAAACCGACAATCCGTGTCCAGCAGTACATATCAATCCCGCCTTTCAGAGCCCACGTGTGTCTCCGCAAGCCGACGTGACCCTCGTCGCGCAATGCCGAAACAGGGGAGTACTCACCAATATGGGTGTGGTTTACCACGGCTGGCATCCGCGAGACAATCCCCACAAATGGTGGGTGCCATGATGAGTCGAGTTCAATGCAGAGAAGCGGGACGCCTAAATAGGGGGACCTGCTTCCGGGATCGACGTCTTTTCAACGTGCCCGTTGCAGTGCGTGCCGACATGAGGTAAAGTCCTGTGACCTCGGAGGTTCGGAGCGATCGTCTCCGCCTGATTCAGGGGGATCCGCAAGCCCGCGTGGCCTTCTCGACCCGTCCGAATCCGCTCCAAGACAGAGCACTGCGATGTCGAAAATTCTTTCGAGATTGTGGACCGGAGCGGATTTCTCCTTGCGTCTGGCATCTTTCTGGCCCCGCAAACAGTCGATGACCGGGCTGTTTTCTCGCGGGTCAGCAGTGCCCACACAACCCGCCAAACCCGCGCAGGCCGAATCAGCCGCGCACGCGTCTGCGATGACCCACGCTGCCCAGCCAGTGCCGACCCCCGCGCACCAGCGTCCATTCGATCAGCGGTCGATGCGTTCCACCCGAAAGAGTGGGGGGCGGTGTGGCCGCGGCGGGTGGGTCTCATCGATGCGCGATCCGCTGCCTGATGGAGATTCCGGCATGCGGGCAACGGCGTGTGTGTGGACCGCGTGTGTGTCGATCAGCGCGCTGTTGTCGAGCGCGGGCTTCGCCGCGGATCTGACGACCGTTGCACGAACCGGCATGCAGGCATCGCCCAGCGGGCCCGAGGAGTTCCGTCGGTTTCTGGTGGACAACATCAACGAACCGCTGCCCGCGCCGGTCATCAACGACAACAGTGCCTGCTTGTTTCTGGCCTCGCTTCGTGGCCCGGGCGCAACGCCCTCAACTGACAAAGCGGTCTTTCTCCGCGGCCCGGGTGGCTCGCGCACCGTGGCTCGCAAGTACACATTGATCCCTGGTTCCAGCGATGTGGTGTTCTCCGAGTTCGGCAACGCCAGCCTTGCCCGGAAGCATGACTCGGTCGTGCTCTCCACCGTCCTCGGAGGTTCCGGCGTGCTTCCCGGCATTGACAATGTCGGCGTGTTCGGCGCATCGTGGGCCACCAGCCAGATTTACGCTCGAATGGGCGATGCGGCCCCCGATGCGGTTCCCGCTGCCGAGTACTCTGGCTTCCACGCACCATCGCTCCCGGGCGAAAGCCTGAATCCCATCATCCCCGCGCGTGTGCGGCTCTCGGAGGGCGGCGGGTTCGCGGATGGCGTTTGGATGCCCGGTCGGCCCAACGCCGCACGCATCCAGCAGTTCGGGCCGGCGCCCGGCACCGACGGGGCGACGTTCGCGTCGTACGAAGTGTTCAGCGACACGTTTGGCCCGGTGCTCTATCGCGGTATCGTCGCCGGCGGCGATGTCGTCACCCAGACCGTGAACGGTTCGACGATCTCCAATGCGACCGGGCTCTGGGCGGATACCGGCCTTTCGACTCCGTTCCTGGTGATCCGCACCGCGCAAAGCCTGACTGCAGACCCTTATGGCCCCGTGATCTCCACGATGTACTCCGGTGCGACCGGCCCTGCAAGCTCGACGGACGGGTCGGTCGTGTTCGCCGGCCTGAAGATCCACCGCATGTCCGGCGCCCAGCTTGGTATGGGTGTCTGGCGATGGAGCGGGGGTGTCCTGACGGAGGTCCTCGGCTCGGCAACGCCGATCCCCGATCTGCCCGGTGTTCACGCCGCGGCGTTCGCCGGCAGTTCATCGGGTCGCGTCCTTTTTGCCGGCGACGACGGCTCGGCATGGGCGCTGGTCAGCCTCGCCGGATCCGGCATCACGACGTTGAACAGCTCCGCGCTGGTCAGAGCGGGTGAATCCGGCCCCGAGATCATCGCCCGCGGCGGCTCGCAGGCTCCGGGCTGCGCGGAGGGCCAGACCTTCCTCAACTCCGTCTTCGGCACCGTCGTGCGGTTCGCGCCCTCGGGGAAGGCGGCCTTCGTCAGCGGGCTGCAGGGGCCGGGGGTCTTGGCGACCAATGACCGCGGCATCTGGCTCGCAGATGAACAAGGGGTGCGCCTGTGCCTGCGCAAGCAGGACCAGATCGGCGCCATGAAGATCGTCGATTTCATCGGCGGCGGCGCGGACATGCAGGTCAATGAACTCGGACAGATCGTCCTTCGCTGCGACATGAGCTGGGTCGGGGATACCTCGAATACACGCTACGCCGCGATTGTCGCATGGACTCCGGACAGCGGCGCCTCGATTGTCGCGGTCGCCAGCCAGCCCCTGTCGCTGAGTGATGGCGCTACCGGGCCGGTTCTGGCGCTCAAACTCGGAAGTCAGCAGGCGATCAACAACGCCGGCCAGATCGTCTTCGCGGCTGCGATGACATCCACCTCGGGTGAAGATCAGGGAATCTTCCGTGCGGACCTCGGCACGGGATCGACTCCCTGCCCCGCCGATCACGATGGCTCCGGCATCGTCGCGGTGGCCGACATCTTCGCGTTCCTGTCGGATTGGTTCGCCGGGGATGCGGACTTTGACGGCTCCGGAGCGACGGAGGTCGGGGACATCTTTGCGTTCCTGGCCGCCTGGTTCCAGGGATGCCCGTGAGTCCCGGCGGGCACCCCAGGGATTCCAAAACCTGTTGATCGCGGCCTAGCATTGGCCCCGCCCGAAAACCGGGTACGGAAGGGACACCCTCAGAATGGCCACCCAGACTTTCCGCTGCCGTTTGATCACCCGCGAGGCCCTCGTTCTGGATGAGCAGGCAACCGCCGCCGTCGTTCCCTCATGGGACGGCCTGCTGGGTGTCCTCCCGAACCGCGCGCCGATCGTCGCGCAGTTGGGCACCGGCGAACTGCGGTTGGACTTCCCCGATTCCGGGCCTGCCAAGGGCGGTTCGCGGGCGTTCTTCGTGAACGAGGGGTTTGTGCAGATGGTGAACAACGAGCTCACCATCCTGGCTGTGACGGCGACTCCTGCCGAGAGCCTCAGCGAAACAGAGGCCCAGGCGGAAGTTGCGGAACTGTCCGCCCGCAACGTTGAGTCGTTGTCGCAGGCCGAGAAGGACCGCGTTCGGGACCTTCGTCAGAAGGCCGCGGTCAAGCTCCGCACGGCGCGGTCGTTCAAGGCTCGCGGCGCGATCTGAGATTCCATCTCCACAATCCGTCCCCACCTGCAGACCCGGCACGTGATGAATCTGCGCATCGTGCGCGGTGGCCACGGGCCGCACTCCGGGAGTCTGCGCACGGTTTGCGGCTGATGCGGCTGAGACGGATCGCGATCTGTCTGGATGCGCAAGCGCTGCGGGCTTGGGGCGGCGACACTCAGCGGCGATGGATGATTCTGCGCGGCAGCGGACTTGAAAGTTTGGCACGCGCGGCGGGCGCGACGTTTGGCTGGCGCGGAAACCGGCTCGGCGCAGCATCCGCGCCGGCGTCTTTCGCAGGGACACGGAATTGAGACCCGCGATGCGCGCCCGCCGATGATCGCGGTCGAGCAGGAAGGGCCGCCGGCACGCAGGTGTCCGGGCGCACCCCGATGCTCCACGGATGCATTTGTACTCAACTCGACGCGGCCGATGAGGCCTGAAACCGGATCCTGAGGACGGTGGCGCGGTGCCCTCGTCCCTCCCCGGCTCGGGTCTCTGCACACGCTCTTGAAAGGAGCAACAGTCATGACCACGTGCGTGAACCCGACGAACACGGTGCCCGGAACCTTTACCAATGGAGGCTTCGGCACAAGCCCTGGCGCGGTAACGAGCAACCCGCAAAGCTTCCCCGGTTCCTTCAACACCACCACTCCCAACGGCTTTGTCGGCAGCCCGTGGCCCACGAACACCGTACCCACGTTCTATGGCCAGCCGTACAACTTCGGATTCACAAACACTTTCCCCACGACGCAGTTCAACACCACGCCGTGGATGAACACGTTTGGGTGCAACGTCCCGCAGTGGTCGAATCCCAGCTGCTTCAACTCCGCCGCGTGGACCAACCCGTATGCCTTCAACCCCTACGCCAGCATCACTCCCGGCTTCATCCCCGCGTGGAACAACGGCTTTGTCACGCCCGTGAACACCTTCAATCCCATCTTCAATCCCGCGTTCAACACCTTTCCGAACAACGTGAACCCTGCGCAGTTCAACCCCTGGAACGCGACGTTCAACACGACGCAGGGCTTCGCGCAGACCTCGCCCTGGCAGACGCCCTGGAACTGGAACTTCAACCCCGGCTTCATCAACAACGGCACCACTCCGTTCGTCGGAAACTACTCGGCGCCCGTCCCCAACAGCTTCGTGAGCCCGATCACCACGGCGTGGGCGAACCTCGCCGCGGCGATCAACACGCTCAGCCAGCCCGGCAACTGGTCGCCGTTCACGACGCCGAGCACCCCCGCCTTCAACACCACCCCGTGGAATAACGGCTTCCCGACCTTTGGCGGCTTCGCCTCTGCCCCCCAGCAGACGTTCGGCCTTGCTCCCTCGTTCACGAACACCACCATGAACCCGTGGTCGAACACCGTTCCGACCTTCGGCTTCAACCCGTTTGCGAACACACCGTTCAACCCGACGTTCGGCAATACGCCGTTCCCGACCGGCTTCGCGAACACCCCTTGGTCGAACACCCCCGCGTTCAACGGCGGGTTCAACCCGACCAACTTCAATCCGTTCTTCCCCGGGCAGTTCGCTCCCGGGTTCAACCCGCAGAGCTCTGCCGGTTTCACGCCGGTCGCGCCGACGAACACCGTTCCCACCACGCGCACCAACCCGCAGAACGGCGACAGCGCCTACCGCAATGCGGCCTGAGCCCACTCTGACACGACTTGTGTCGCCATGACGCGACATCACGAACCGCGCACGGATGCGCTGACGCCCCGGGCACCACGCCCGGGGCGTTCTTGTTTACCGGCGTCGCGACAGTGCCCGGTCGATGTCCCGCTTCACTTCGCGCTTTGCGATGGCTTCCCGCTTGTCGCCCTTGCTCCGTCCCTTGGCCAGGCCGATCAGCAGCTTCGCGACGCTGTTCTTGAAGTAGATCTTCAGCGGCACGATCGTCAACCCGTCGGCTTGCACCTGCCGGCAGAGCTTCATCAACTCACGCTTGTGGCACAGGAGCTTCCGCGTCCGCGTCGGCGCGTGCTGCCCGTCGCTCCCCGCCCGGCCCGCGGGCCCATACTCCCCGATGTTCACGCTGTGCAGCCACAGCCCCGGCTCGGCGTAGCGAGCCTTTGCGGCCTTGCTCTGGTCCTTCCCGCCGACCCGCCGCGTCCCATCCTCGGCGCGGACATAGCCCTCGCCCAGCGAGACCTTTCCCTCGCGCACCGACTTCACCTCAGACCCCCACAGCACCATCCCGACCTCGAGCGTCTCAAGGATCTCGTAATCGTGCCGCGCCTTCCGGTTCTCGATCGTCCGGGTCTCGTTCTGATGGGCCGCCTTGCCGCCCGATTTCTTACCACCCTTGGCCATGGGGGCAACTCTACGCCGCGCCCGCCGTTTGACATGGGCGAAACCAACCCGTACGTTGACACCCATGCTTCGTCTGGACAACCTGCACAAGCGGTTCGGCAGCGTCGATGCGCTCCGCGGGCTGTCGCTGGATGTGCCGCGAGCAACGGTCTTTGGGCTCCTCGGGCCCAACGGCGCGGGAAAGACCACGACCATCAGCATCGCCGTCGGACTGCTCCGGCCGGATTCCGGAGCCGTCAACCTCGACGGCGCGGGCTCGCCGGTTGATCCCTCGGTCCGCCGCCGAATCGGTGTCGCGCCGCAGGCGATCGCGCTGTACGACGAACTGACCGCTGCCGAGAATCTCGACTTCTTCGCGACGCTCTACGGCCTCGACCGCGCGATCCGGCGTGCCCGGACCGACGACCTCCTGGCCCGGGTCGGCCTGACCGATCGCGCCCGCGACCGCGTGAAGGTTTTTTCGGGCGGCATGAAGCGCCGCCTGAATCTCGCCGCGGCGTTGATTCACGACCCCCCGCTCGTGTTGCTGGATGAGCCGACGGCCGGTGTCGATCCGCAGTCCCGCAACGCGATCCTCGACATCGTCCGGTCTCTGCGCGACGAGGGACGCACGGTGCTCTACACCACCCACTACATGGAAGAGGCCCAGCGCATCTGCGACCGCGTCGCGATTGTGGATCACGGCCGCGTGCTCGCAGAAGGCACAGTGGACGAGCTCATCGCCTCGCGCGGCGGCGCGAGCGTCGTCACCATCGAGACCGATGCCGGGCACATCCGCATCGAGACCGCCGACCCCGTCGCCGAGCTCACCGCTCGGCTGCGATCGCCCGACATCCGCGGCGTCCGGGTGGATCGCCCAGACCTTGAGAGCGTGTTTCTGCACCTGACCGGAAGGAGCCTGCGAGACTGATGGGCCCCGCACTTTCCATCGCGTTGAAGGATGTGCGGCTGCTCGTGCGGGATCGTATGGGTTTCTTCTTCACGTTCTTCTTCCCGCTGTTGATTGCGGTGTTCTTCGGCATGGTCTTCCAGCAGGGCGGCGGCCCCGCGGGCATCCCGGTGGCGATCGTTGATCTCGACGCGACGCCCGAGTCCGGCGCGTTCGCGCAGAAGCTCCGCGGCGGCGGCGAACTGGAACTCAACGACTCGCTGTCATATGCGGAGGCCGAGGCCGCGGTCCGTTCCGGCAAGCTCCGGGCCATGGTCGTTCTGCAGAAGGGCTTCGGCGATGCCCGGAAGCGCCCGTTCTGGGGTGAGCCGGTGAAGATCGAACTCGGCGTGGACCCGTCGCGCGCGGCACTCGCGTCGATGCTCAACGGCGTTCTCTCCAAACACGCGTACGAGGGCATGTCCGACATGTTCGCCGACCCGGCGGCGATGCGCACGCAGGTCCGCGACTTCATGGAGGAGATGCGAAAGGACAATCAGCTCCCCCGCGCGATGCGGCCCGCGTTTGAGCTGTTCTTCAACTCGCTCGATTCAATGCTCGGTGAGATCGAACAACAGGAAGGCGAGGAGTCCGCCGCCGCGACGGGCCCGGGAAGCGGGAGCGAGGGGGCTTCGCCCCGCCGCGGATGGCAGCCGGTGGAGATCTCAACCCGCAGCATCACGGGCCAGAAGCGCGATGTGCCCGCCAACAGCTTCGCCCTCACCTTCCCGCAGGGCATCATCTGGGGGATGATGGGGTGCGCACTGAGCTTCGCGATTACGCTCGTCACCGAACGCACCCGCGGCACGCTCATCCGACTGCGGATCGCCCCGCTGTCACGGGCTCACCTGCTTGGCGGAAAGGCGCTCGGTTGCTTCGTCGTCACTTTCTCGGTCGCCGCGCTGTTGATGGTTGTCGCCAGAGTCGTCTTCGATGTTCGCCCGACCTCGCTGGCCATGCTCACGGTCGCGATCGTGTGCAGTTCCCTCTGCTTCGTCGGGATCATGATGCTCCTGGCCGCGGTGAGCAAGACCGAGGCCGCGGGCAACGGGCTGGGCTGGGGCGTGCTGCTTCTGCTTTCGATGATCGGGGGCGGCATGGTGCCGCTGGAGTTTCTGCCCGGGTTCATCAAATCGCTGAGCGTCGTGAGCCCGATCCGCTGGGCCCTGCTTGCGCTCGAAGGCGGCGTCTTCCGCGATGCGACCGTGGCGGAACTGGCGGTGCCGTGCGGCGTGCTGCTGGGAATTGGCGCCGTCTGCTTCGGGCTCGGCACACGGCTGTTCAAAGTGCATTCGTAAGATGTACGGTTAAGCACGGAGAGATTATCCCCGGTTTGGGCTTGCGGGGATTCCCCAAGCTCGGTACGCTACCGAGAGGTCAAGGCATCGGAACCTTGGCTTCGAGGAGAGAGTCATGTGCATTTCGCGTGCACAGACCATCGCGCGACTGTTCGAGTTCAGCGCATCGCTCGCCGCGAGGCGGCAGCGCGGATAGCCTCTGAATCAGCCTCTTCTCTTGGGGGCCCTCGCGAGGGAGACCCCACGCAACGACGGACGCGAGCGGCATGCAAATGCCGCTCGTGTTCTTTTTGGACGCGTGGGGAGTTTCCTCAGCGCTGTGCATGCTTGGTTACGCAACAGCGCACCATGTGAGAGCATGTGACCAGGATTCGACGCCAACATGTTGAATCGGAATGGACTTGCAGGCGTCAAGTCGTATCCCAATCACTTCGTGGTCCAGCCATACTGTCGAGCAAGCCTCTCGCCGAGCGAACGCCGGGTCTCGTGTTTGGCTTTGAGGGCCCATTGCGCAGCGCTCAACCGAGCATTGTGCTCTTCATTGACCTTCGCCTTCGCTCGTTCTGTGAAAACGTTGCTGCCGATCGCGCCGACCGCCGCGCCCGCCGCGCCCGCGACAAGCTTTTGGAGCGAACCTTCCTCAGATTCGAACGCGAACTGACCGAGATTGCCTCCCGCTGTTCGTGCCCGTTGGTCTCTGCCGGACTCTATCGCCGCGAGTTGCTCACGTCGGGAACTCTCCACGTCAAGCACGGCCTGCGCGGCTTCGACCAACTCATACACCCAGACCTTCAAGGAATGATCAGCATCCTGAAGATTGACTTGCCGGTAGTGAGTCACGATGGCTCTCGCCATGCTTGGGTCATAGTGAGAGAACTTGGAGATCGTACTGCGTTCGCTCGTGAGGATCGCGTTCCATGCGTCCACGGTCGCCTGCGTGCGCCGAGCGAGCAGCAGTTGCTCGGGGCTCTGTGCGGATGGTGCTCCAGCGCCTGTTGGCGAATCCGCTCTCCACACCGCAAGCACAGTGAAGAACAACACCGATGCCACGAGCATTCCGCCGAGAGCGGCGATGCCGGCGATGGCGGTGACCCGAGTCTTGTGGGTGGTCGGTCGGGGTTCAGTCACGCTAGGGGACTGACTTGCCTGCCGCTGCCCGCCAGCCGCATCCGCAGCATTCGACGTGGCATCAGCGCCCACGGAGTCTTCGGATCGGCCCGCCACCGTAGATGGCCGAGCAGGTGAGTTGGCGGCCGTCGGACTTTGAGGTGCCGGCGTCGAGTGTGCAGAGACTGAAGGCGAAACGGGCTTCGGCTCTTCGACGATTTGACGTGGCGCAACATCTGGATCGACTTCCACCCCGTTGCGACGTGCCCTCTCGATTGCTGCGGCGGCATTCTCGCCACTCACAAGCACGCGTACGCGCTTCCCGTCTGCGGTATAGCCGTAGAGCTCGAATCGCATCTGTACCTCCGTTCGATGGAGTGCGCGTTGCCGCGAGTTCTTCAACGCATCTCGTCCCGGGAGGTCTCAAAGATCCTCAGGCGACCGGAAGTCGCGCGCCGAAGCAGGCCAGAGTATCAGGAGTTCCCCTTCATTGCAAGGAGCGTATGCGGTGAAGCAATCCCTCGTACTTGCCTTGGCAGAAGGTGGCTGGCATCTCAAGTTGTAATCTCATGCCGCCGGATCAGAGGCTGCCGCGTTCCAGATCGCGACGACATGCGAACGCTGCTGGGCCAATCCGCCTCAGTACCTCGGCAACGAGGGATCGATATCCACCGACCACAGGTCGATCCCCCCGGCCATGGAACGCACATCCGTGAAGCCCATCGCCCTCAACGCCGCGGCCACCCGCAGCGACCTGCGCCCGTGATGGCAGTACACGATCACCGGGTGATCGCGTCCGCCCTCATCATCCTCAAGCTCATCTGCCCGGCGTTCGATCTCGTCCATCGGCAGGTGCACCGCGCCCGCGATACGGCAGTGCTCCCACTCCTCCGGGCGTCGACAGTCGACCAGCAGCGGTCGATCCGTCGCTTTGCGTGTGATCAGTTCGCGCGTCTGCCTGGGCGTCGTTTCCCACTCTTCACGGAACGGATATCCGACCGGGAGTCCCCGAGCATCCAGCGGCGGCGTGCTCATCGCTGTTCGCTCGCAGCGTCCGCGGGCTTGGCCAGCAGGTCCGCCCGCGCTGCACGCAGCCACGCCGACCCGGGCTCTCGCTCATACGGCTCCAGCCCGTTGTCCACAGTCTTCCACATTCCACTCTGCCAGACCCTTGCCGTGAAGAACAGCACGATGTCCCCGGCCGCGGCCAGCGGGGCGAGCAGAGCCTCGCCTACCTGTGCGTTCATGCTGTCGGTGGTCACGCTGTCGAGCGCGGTCCCCGCGGTGGGGAACTTCCCTGCGTTCCGCGGAATGCCCGCATCATCGTGATAGTTCCGCGTATAGATCGGCTGGTGCTGCGGCTGGGTGCTGTGCGCCACGATCGTGGTCAGCGGCCAGTCCGACCGGTCGAGCGACACCGTGGCCGGGCCGGGATCCGTCGCTGAATGATCTGTCGGTTCGGGTGCGGGCAGATAGAAGTTCGACGGGGCCCACGCCCGCGCGATCGCCTCATCGCTGTTGTCGGTGTACCACTTCGAGCAGCCGCCCGCGCACACACAGCCGGCGGACAAGACAAGCAGAATCGTGGTGGCCTTCATGGCGGGGACTCCTCGGTCCTCAAGCGTACGCAGCCATTCCGCGGGTGGGAGTGCGGTTTGCTCACGTCCGCGGCCGGCGCCCGCGCCCCAGGACCGCCTCTACCGCCTGCCGCGCAGTGTGCTCATCGAATCCTCGCCGCGCGAGGAACCCCAGCACACGCCGCTTCATCACATCGACTTCCAGCGCCGGGGGCAGCTTGCGAAGCTGCGTCTGCGCAGCGATCGTCGCGAGCTCCAGAGGTGACTCCTTCCTCGCTTTCACGGCCGACTCGGCAGCACGACGGGCCTCGCCGGAGTTGATGCCGCGACGGGCGACCCGAGCGACGACGCGCATCTGCCCGACCGCCTTCGCGGCCTCGTTCGAGGCGACACGCTCCGCCAGCTTCGCATCATCGATCCAGCCAAGCTCCACGAATCGTTCGACGATCGCTTGCGCATACTCGGACTGCGCGCCCGCACGCCGCAGCAGCATCGAGGCCTCCATCCGGCTGAGTGGTCGTGCGGCCAGGCGGCTGCGGAGTTTCAGCCGCGCCTTGCAGTTTGTCGCGGCCTGCGCAAGCCCTGCCACCAGCTCCGCGGTCAGCACCGTTCCTTTGGCCAACCCGAGCGCGGCCACCTCCGTGTCGTCGATCCGCCATGGCTTGTGCCCGCGAACACGCACGGCGACGCAGTCCGGCTTCCCCGCATCCGGCCGTACCTCGGAAACGATCGAACCCTCGGCGACAGGTTGCTCATCCGCGCGAGACCGCCTCGATGCGCCCCGCCCTCGCCCGTACCCGCCGCTCACGAGATCTGGTCCAGCAGCGCGGCCAACTCGCCCGAGGCCTTATGGTCCCGCGCGGCCTTCGCCGAGGCCAACCCCTGCCGCAGCGTCGCCGCGGCGTCTTCCGTGCGTTCGAGCTCGATCAGCGACATCGCCTTGTGGTAGTACGCGTAGTGATACGCCGGATCGGCCGCGATGCACCGGTCGTAGTAGCACACCGCCCGCTCGTGTTCATCGGCGGTGCCGACCTTCGCGTGCTCCTGTGCGAGGCCATACAGCACGAACGCATCGTTGGGGTCAGCCTCCAGCATCGCCGCGAGCTTGTCGAGTCGAGGATTCATAAACAGCCCCATCCGTCGCGCCCACCTTGAACAACCGGCTGAACGGCCGGCCGCGATGCACTATCCTACATCAGGATCGCCCGGACTGGTTATGCCGAGCGCACAAGTGATTTGCGGATGGAGATGTCCATGCACGGAATCAAGACGGTTGGTGTCGTCGGAGCGGGTCAGATGGGCGGCGGCATCGCGCAGGTCGCGGCGGTCGCGGGCTTCAAGACTCTCGTGTATGACGCCTTCCCGAAGTCGCTGGAGAAATGCAAGGCAGACCACGAGAAGCGGATCGCCCGCGATGTGGAGAAGGGCAAGCTCTCCCAGGCCGATGCCGATTCCGCACGCGCACGTCTTCAATACATCGGTTCGCTCGACAACCTCGGCGAGTGCGACATCGTGATCGAAGCCGTTGTGGAAGATGTCAAGGTCAAGATTGGTCTGTTCACCCAGCTCGCGGAGATGTTCGCGAAGATCCCCGGCCGACAGATCCTTGCGACCAACACCAGCAGCATCTCCATCACCGAGCTCGCCGCGAGCTGCAACCTCATCAAGGGTCCGAGCATGCAGGCCCCCGAGCAGATTATCGGGATGCACTTCTTCAACCCTGTCCCAATCATGAAGCTCGTCGAAGTCATCAACGGCCTCTCGACGAGCCCCGAGACCACGCAGCGCACCATCGCGCTCGCCGAGGCCATGGGCAAGACCGCCATCCCCGCCAACGACCGCCCCGGCTTCGTCAGCAACCGCGTCCTCATGCCGATGATCAACGAGGCGTTCTACGCGTGGATGGAGGGCGTCGCCAAGCCCGAGGACATCGACGGCATCATGAAGCTCGGCTGCAACTTCCCCATGGGCCCGCTCAACCTCGCCGACTTCATCGGCCTCGACACTTGCGTCCACATCATGGATGTCCTGGCCGACGGCCTGAACAACGACCGCTACCGTGCCTGCCCGCTGCTCAAGCAGCTCGTCACCGCGGGCCGCCTCGGCGTCAAATCCGGCCGCGGCGTGTTCGACTACGCCAAGAAGTAAGTCCCGCTTCCGCGCCTCTACTCCAAGCCCGCTCCTCTGATCTGCGTTCATCCGCATTCATCTGCGGCCCTTCTTCTTCTTCTTCTTCTTCTTCCCTCAGCGTCTCTACGCCTCTGCGCGAGGCCTCCCGCTGTTCATGTGTGCCCATCCGGCGCCATCTTCCTCACGGGCTGGGCACCCAGATCACCTGTCCGTTCTCCGCATCTCGCTCGCCATTGATGCACGCCACGATGATTCGTGCCACATCCTCCGGCGCAAGCGCCTTCGCCTTCGGGATCATCTTCTCCGGGAAGTTCGCCCGCAGCATCGGCGTCTCCACCGCGCCGGGCGCAACCGCAAACCCACGCACCCCGATCGCCCGCCCTTCCTTCGCGCACGACTGCGCCATCAGGTTCACACTCGCCTTCGCCGCGGCGTATGCAAAGAACCCAGCAAACGGGTCCCTCGTCGCCATCGACGACACATTCACCACCGTCGCCCGCGCCGCTTCACCCTGAGCCTTCGCCTCTTCCGCCTGACGCCGGAACACCGGCCACGATGCGGCGATCACATACCCCGCCGCAATCGCGTTGACCGCGAAACACTCCCGCAGCATTTCCGGCGTCGTCTTGTCGATCGGTGCCAGCGGCGCGCTCCCCGCGTTGTTCACCACCGCATCGATCCGCCCGAACCGCGCAACCGTCTGTTCAACCGCCGCCGCGGCCTGCTCCGCGATCGACACATCCCCTGTCAGGATTAGCACGCGCGAGTCTTCGGCATCGCCAATCGATGCCGCCGTTTCCTCCAGCGCATCCACCCGCCGACCCACGATCGCGACCCGCCACCCCGCCGCCGCGAGCAGAAGCGCCGTCGCCCGTCCGATCCCCGACCCCGCCCCGCTGATCAACGCAACGCGTTCTGTCATGCTTCCCTCAGTTCTGGCAAGAGAGTCCGCCCTGCGTTCGGCCTGCGTACCCCGCCGGATTCGCCAACCAATCTCGCCGGGACACGGTAGACTGCGATCATGCCTCTCCTGCTCGGCCTCGATATCGGCACTTCCGCGGCCAAGGGCGTCGTCGTGGACGCCTCCGCTCAGCAGCACCGCATCATTGCCGAAGCTTCCGTCGAGTATCCCCTCAGCCAGCCCTGCCCCGGGTGGAGCGAGCAGGACCCGGAAGACTGGTGGCTCGCCGTCTGCCGCATCTCGCGCGAGCTTGTCAGTCGCGCTGCCGCGAAAGGAGGGGGACGGCCCATCGCCGCCGTTGGCTTCTCCGGACAGATGCACGGCTCGGTCTTCCTTGGTGACAATGCCGCAGCGCTCGCCGGACGCGCCCACGCTCTCCGCCCGGCGATCCTGTGGAACGACCAGCGCACCGCGCTCGAATGCACCCGGATCGAAAGCGCGGCGGGCGGCAGAGCCCGCCTCGTGGAGCTTGTGGGCAACGCCGCGCTCACCGGCTTCACACTCCCCAAGATTCTCTGGCTGCGCGACAACGAGCCCGATCGCTTCAAACGCCTTCGGACCATTCTGCTGCCCAAGGACTTCATCCGCTATCGACTGACGGGCGAACTCGCGACCGATGTCAGCGATGCCTCCGGCGTTCTCGCGCTCGATGTCGATTCCCGCACGCGCTGGTCCGCCGACCTGCTCCACAAGCTCGGCCTCGATCCTGCGATCCTCCCACCCGTGCTCGAATCATGCTCGGTCGCCGGCCTGATCTCCGACTGGGCCGCGAGCCAGACCGGGCTTCCGATCGGTACGCCCGTCGTCGCCGGCGCGGGCGACAACCAGGCAGGCGCGATCGGCGCGGGCGTCGTCACTTCCGGCATCATCCTCGCCGCGCTCGGCACCAGCGGCGTCATCTACGCCCACACCGACAAACCCCGCCGCGACCTCCATGCACCGGATGCCCCCGCCGGCCGCCTCCACACCATGTGCGCGGCCGATGGCACGGCGAATCAACCCGGCGGGTGGTCGCTCACCGGCTGCATGCTCTCTGCCGCCGGTTCGCTGCGATGGGCGCGGGCCGTTCTCGCGGCCGATCGTTCCTACGACGAACTTTGTGACGAAGCCGCCACCGTGCCACCTGGATGCGAGGGCCTCATCTTCCTGCCGTACCTGACCGGTGAGCGTTGCCCGCACCCGGATCCGCACGCACGCGCGGGCTGGGTCGGCCTCACCTCGCGCCACACCCGTGCCCACATGATCCGTGCTGTCCTCGAAGGCGTCGCTTTCGGCATGACGCAGATGCTCGACCTCATGCGTGCTGCCGGCGTCACGGCCACCGCCGCGCGACTGGGCGGCGGCGGGTCAAAGTCCGCGCTGTGGCGACAGATCCTCGCCGACAATTTCAACGTCCCCTGTCAGTTGGTTGGAGCAGGTGGAGACGAAGGCCCCGCCTACGGCGCCGCCATCATGGGCGGCGTTGGCACTGGTGTCTTCCCCTCCGCTGCCGCGGCATGCAAATCACTGATTCCTGTCGTCTCCGAAGTCCACCCCAACCCCGACACCTCCGCCGCCTACGCACGCCCCCGCGCCATCTACAACCACCTCTATCACGACCTCCGCACCACCTTCACCGAACTCGCTTCGCTTTAGCATCCATCCCCTCTTCCCTCTTCCCTTCTCAGTCCTTTCATCTTCTTCTTCCTCTTGCCTTCTTCCGCAGCTCCTCTCTCCTTCCCTCTCTGCTTTCCTCTGCTTGCTCTGCTCCCTCTGTGTTCCTTCCGAAAGAAACCCCATGCCGCTGACCGACCTCCGCCCCCAATCCACCCGCCGCTCACCCGCCGACACCCTCAAGCACCTCAAGTCCTTCTCACTCGACTTGAAGTTCTCCGCCGGCATCTGGTTTCTCTCCCCCGCGCAGAGCCGCTTCCACGACAAGTACTTCCCCGACCTCACCATCGAGCAGCGTCTCGATGTCGCGAGCAAACTCGCGAAGGATGGCCTGGGCGCGCTCGAAGCCCACTACCCGAATGAGATCAACGAAGACAACGCTGGTCTCTGGCAGACGTTCAGCCGGCAGACCGGCATCCGCATCCTCACCGTCATCCCCCTCCTCTTCTGGGACAAGCAGTTCGAGTTCGGCTCGCTATCAAATCCGCTCCCCGGCCCACGCAAGGCCGCGATCGAGCGCACCATCGCCGCGCTCCGGCTCAACAAGCAGCTCGACACTGACTTCGCCGTCGTCTGGCCCGGCATCGACGGCTACGAAAACGGCTTCGGCCTCGACTTCGCCTCCGCCCGCGCCCGCTTCGCCGAGGGCCTCGCCGAAGCCCTCGACGCCGTACCCGGCATTCGCATCGCCTTCGAGCCCAAGCCCTACGAGCCCCGCGGCCACATTCTCTATGGCACCACGCCCGAGGGCATTCTGCTGGGCCGCGATGTGGAAGCCATGCTGCGGCACGCCGACAACAAGAAGCTCCTCGCCGATGGCCACAAGCTCGTCTGCATGAACCCCGAGGTCGGCCACGCCCTCATGGGCCTTGAGGACGGCGCGTACGCCTACTCGTGGCCCCTCTCAGAAAGCCGCCTCGCGCACACGCACTGGAACAGCCAGCCCCTGGGCAACTACGACCAGGACCTCGGCGTCGGCGTCATCTCGCCGGAAGTCACCGAGGCGATCCTCTACACCCTTAAGCTCCACGGCTACCGCGGCTACTTCGGCATCGATATCAACCCCGAGCGCATCCCGGTGGACATCGCGCTGCGCAACTCCTTCGACGCCCTCCGCGCCGCCAACGACCGCATCGACTCCCTCGACCACGAGTCCCTCATCGCCTGTCACAACACCCCCGACCGCGCCCGCGGCTGGCTCGACGCCTATCTCACCCGCGCCCGGGCCTCGCGCCCCGAAAAGCTCACGTCCCTGCCGCGGCTGGTTTGATGGCAGCGGATCCGCCTGGCCCGAGGCGTTGCTTCTCGTCTGGCGCTGCGTCGCGGGAGCAACGCGCTCTCACGACTGCGAGGAAGGTTCGCCGGGATCGATGGCGAGCGTGTAGTTGAATGCGCCATCGAGGCCCAGGACGTAGTGCGTCACCTGCACGTAGTAATCGCCTGGGGCGAGGTTCGCGAGGCTGAGCGAGGTCTGGCCCATGTAACCGGCGGCGAAGCCGATCGACTGACGGCTGGAATTGAAGAGCGAAAGATTGAACGCGTGGGAGGACGCGATGGAGATGTTCGCGGGTGCGATGGGTGTGGCCGCGATGGTGAACTTGTAGATGTCGTAGGTGTCGTCGAGGGTGAGGCCGGAGAGGGTGCGCGGGGCGGAGAGTGTGCCGAGGCTGGGGGAGCCGGGGGTTCCGACGGGCGCGGCATCGACCAAGTCGAATGAGTCGTTGTGCTCAAGTGGGGCGGGGTCATCTGAAGGGTCGGCGGGCGTGGGTGCGGCGAGGGACAATCGGTAGTTGGGGTTGGTCGCGTTGTCCCGACCGAAGACCTTGGCCATGTACCAGCCGGCAGGGAGGCCATCGAGGGAGATGGACTCGGTGGCGCGGCTTGTCGCGCTGAAATCGAGCTGGATCCGGCCGCGGGCGTTGAAGAGGGCGAGGTCGAGATTGCCGCGGCGGTTCTTAAAGGAGATGGAAAGGGCGTCGTCGGGCTGGCCGGGGGTGGTAAGGCGGAAGCGGAACCAGTCGGCACGGTCGGCGAGGATGAGGCGGGAAATGGTCAGATCGCCCTCGACGGCACCGAGGTTAGGGCCGGAGGGCGAGGTCAGGGCAAGCACCTGGCGGGGCGTGTCGTTGGGCTCGAAGGCGTCGTCGAGGAGGGGGGCGGCATCGAGGAGGCGGCGGGCTTCGAGGCATTCAAGGGCGAAGAGTGTCGGAGCAGAGGAGCGCAGGGACATGGACGGGCCTCCTAAAGGGGATGCAGTCGGGAGGAGAGCATCGACGGGAGTGGGGGGCTGGGTGATGA
>JAEYUO010000011.1 GCA_023432465.1 Planctomycetota bacterium
CCCCTCCCCCAACGCCGGCCCGGCTTGAAGGCAAAGGCAAGGAAGAGATGGGGAAGGGGTGTTGGGACGGTGTCGCCCACTTCGGGGCTTGTGCGGAAATGCGTCCGTGACCCGGGGCTGCCGCCCCGGGCTCGGGACGTGGCCCGCTCCGCGGGCGGGAAGAAGCACCGGCGGGAGGCGGAGGGCGGAGGCGCGGGTTGGGGGTATGTTGCAGCGTGGATGGTTTCGGTGCTCCCTCGCCCCCCCATTTGCGCTCGGGCTGTGTTCGCCAAAAACTCAGATCTGTGGAAATTCGATCGAATTTCCACCATTCTGAGGTGCGGACCGCGCCCGCAGCGCGTGCACATCACATCAATAGGGTGTGCCGTTGCCTGCTGATGCGCAGATATGAGAAGGCATAGTGCAATCCGCCCCCGGTCTCGGTGACGCGGACAACGGAGGGATGCTCGATGATGCCGCGGCGGCGTGGGGGCGCGGAAGTGCGTGCTCGGCAGGAGAGGAAGCGAGCTCACGCAACCTATCCCGAGTTCATGCACATTCATGAGCACACATGATGAAGTTGGAGGACCGCGCGGGCATGATGACATGAAGTCATGCTAATCTGGCGTGACCGCCGGGCGACTCGCCACGGACCTGCGCACCCGCGGCGGGATGCAACTTGCAGCAGTCTTCGAGCTCTTCAGCGCGCCTGATTCAGGCGGAGGTGCCGATGGACGAGAGCCGCGCAGCGCACGGAAGGGATGGCGAGGGGGATGCGACCGGCGCGGAGCGCAGCGGGCACGCCGCTGCGCGTGCCCGCGGACTGGGGGCGGAGCGAGACGATTCACTGGAAGACTCAGCTGCGGCGGATGCGATCGCGGGCGAGGGGGGTGGGCGGCGGAGGCGGGGTCGCCGGGGAGCATCATCCGGCCGGTGGGAGCCCGTCCCGGCGGTGCCGCTCTGGAAGCTGCTGGGCGCGATCGGGAACGGGGCGGGGATCCGGTATGAGCTGCTGTTCCATCTGCTGGCCCGGCCCCGGGATGTGGGGTGGCTGGCGCGGGCACTGGATCTCGACCAGCCGCGGGTGAGCCAGCACTTGGCGGAGCTGCGCAAGGCGGGCGTGGTGGCCGCGACGTATGAGAACGGGCACCGTGTGTACGCGATCACCGGGAACGCGCGCATCATCGCGAGTTCTGCGCAGAGGCGGCCGTTGATCGCGGTGATTGGGTCCGACGGGGTGGGCATGGTCTTCATCGACCTGCGGGATGAGCCGGGCGGCGCCCGGATCGAGTCGCTGATCGAAGCGTTGACCGAGTTGGCGGCGGAGCAAGCGGCCGCTCGTTCGCTTGGGCCATCACCCGCTCGGGCGGGCGCGGGCCGCGGCCCGAAGGCGGTGGATGGGGCGAGTGCCCGCAGCGCTGCAGCGCGGCCGGGAGTTCCCGCCGCGGAGCGCGGAGGCGAAGCGAACGAGGTACAAGGGGCGGCGGGGAAGGGGGGCGAGGAAGTCGAGGTGACGGTTCGCGCGGGGCTCAGGGGGCGGGCGGGGGAGAAGACTCCGCCGGGAGCATGAGTTCTCGCTCCGGCGGGGTGTGCTCGGATTCGGAGCCGTCGCTCCAGCGGACCCGCACGATGTCCAGATCCCCGGTGTCCGGGTTGATGACCCACGACAGGATCTTCCCGCGCAACCCGGGCGTGGGTGTGTCGGCGGCGGGATCATCGATGTGCACGACCTCGCGGCCGATCTGCATGTCCTCGGGCTGGAGTTCGGGCAGGCCGGGCAGGCCGCGTGGGTAGTCGAGAAGCTCACCCAGGTACGCCGCGGCATCTTCGCACCGCAGGGAGCGGATGGTCCGGCGCTGGTCGGGCGCGGCGAGGCGGTCGAACGGGGCGATGGCATCGTGGACTTTGGCGCCGGCGTCGTAGCCGCGCCCCGGTCGCCAGCCCTGGTCGCGCATGCGGTCGCACCAGCATTCGTGCGCCGCCTCGGCGAGCAGGCGCAAAGTGGCGGTGTTCATCTCGGTCAATCTCCTGCAGCGGAACCCACAGCGTACCAGCGCTCAACCGCGCGAGCGAAGGCATATGCAGGGTCGGAGATATCGCGGGAGAGCGATATGAACTGTGCGGCGGAGCCGGGCGGGGGCCCGTCTCGATTTCCAGAGTCTCCTTGCCGCTCCCCGCGGCACTCGGGACTCGACGGTCGCTGGACCAGGCCTCCGCGGGCAAGCACGCCCTTGCGGCCCCCCCTCAGCAAGCAGCACCCCCGCCCCCCGCCCGTGGATGCGATGTCCTCAAAGTCCGCCGCGACCGGCGGCGACAACGCGCTCGCCCCCAACACCGATGAGACCGCGCCCGTCGGTGAGATCGCGGCATCGATGACGATGGCCTTACGCACGCCAAATGGCGCGGTGTAGACCGCGCCTGGCTGCGTTACAGGCCGCAATCGCGCGTCAGGTTTGCAAGCCTTGCAATCTGCTACCCACGCTGGTAGCGTGGCTTACGCGTTCGGGTTGCTGCGTGCGAGGCTTCGCAATGATGAGGTCGGGAGTTCGACTCTCCTCCGCTCCACTTGTCCTTGACGCCGCTGGCACACGCCCGCGGCGTCGCTCGTTTTTGCCCTTTATCAGTCGCCCCGTCGTGTTCCGCCAAACCGGCCCGCTTGCGGGACTGGCGGGCTCATGAGGCCGCCTCCGCAGCCAAAGCACCCACCCACGAATAACCGCCTACCGCAGCGGGTGCAAACCGCGGCTCTCGCGCTGCTGGTTCCACATCAGGACGGCCGGCGGGTGATCCTTCGCGAGCTTGATGAGCTGGCTCGCCGAACACTCCAGCCGCAGGCCCGCCATCTTCGGATCCCAGTTGCACGAGGCAATCACATCCATCGCCTCCGCGAGCAACGCCGGATAGTCCTCGTGCTCGGGGTTGCACGAGATGCGAGATCCCTTCACACGTGAACGCCACAGCGTCGAACCGATCTCCCCGATCGGCACCGGCATCCTCGCCGTGACCGCCAGCGCGAGGCGAAGCCGCCGCAGAGCCATGCGTTTGTTCTCCATCTGGCTCCGCCGCTCGCTCGCGTGCGCCATGATTCCCGTCGCCAGGTGTGTCAGCTCCACCAGCGTCTCGACCTTGTTGCGGTTCTGCCCGCCCGGCCCCCCAGTGCGGCCCATGCTGATGCTGCACTGCCGCAGCAGCGCATCCTCCTCCAGGCATGCCGGGTGCGTCCATCGTTCCAACCGCTGCGCTCTCACGCCGCCACTCCCGTCGGCGCTGCCGTGAACGACAGTTGCTCGCCTTGCCAGTTCCGCGACCGCAAAACGCAATCCCCCAGCGCGCCGATCATCGCCGCGTTATCAAGGCAGAACTCCATTGCCGGCAGCCGAACATCCACATCCAGCCGAGAACCCAGATCCGCCAGCCGCTCCCGCAGCGCGGAGTTCGCCGAAACCCCGCCGCCCACCAGCACTCCCTTGCACTCCGGATGCCGCGCAAGCGCACGTTCAAGCTTGAGAATGATGGCCGAGACCGCCGCATGCTGAAACGTCGCCGCAACCTCCGCCGCGTTCATCGTCGGCCCGTGCGGCGCGCCGCCCCGTGCCTCGCGCCGGGCGCGGGCTGTCGCGCTCTCCGGCACACCGCGGAACGCGTACAACGCGGCGGTCTTCAGCCCCGAAAACGAGAAGTCGAGCGAATCGGGCGCGATGCGCGCGATGGGAAATCCCGGGCTCCGCGGCGACGCGGTGCGCGCGAGCCGATCCACCTCCGGCCCGCCCGGGAACCCGAGCCCGAGAATCGCCGCGACCTTGTCGTACGCCTCGCCGATCGCATCGTCCATCGTCGAACCGATCTTCCGGATGGTCGTGGGGCCGTCGCACAGGTACACCGCCGTGTGCCCCCCGCTGACCACCAGCCCCAGCGCCGGCCAGCGCGGCATGCCCGGCACGCTCCCCGCGCGCCCGATCCACCCCGCCGCAAGGTGCGCCTGCACGTGATCGACACCGACGACCGGGATCCCCAGCCCGAGCGCGAGCGCCTTCGCCGCCGCAACGCCCACCAGCAGCGAACCGATGAGTCCAGGTCGATTGCCCACCGCAACCGCGTGCAGATCCGCCAGCGACACCCCCGCCTCGCTGATCGCGCTGCGAATGACCGGGAGGATGCGCTCCGCGTGCGCGCGGCTGGCGATCTCCGGAACGACGCCCCGGTACTCTGCGTGCAGTTCGTGCTGGGAGGCGATGACATTGGACAGCACCTCGCGCCCTCCGCGAATCACCGCCGCGGCGGTCTCGTCGCAGGAGGACTCGATCCCGAGGACCAGCCGATCATCCAGGGCGTCACTCACCTTCGTTCTCTGGTGCTGCTCCGGCGGGCACCACAGGTCGAACATCGGCCTGCAGGAGCCAGCGTTCGATGTCCTCGCCCGTGATCTTGAGTGTCGCGACAACATTGCCCGACGCATCCCGGATCTCGAGTTGCCCGTCGGTCAGCCGCGCATCATCGGGCCAGAGGTCCAGAAACTCGGGCTCGCTCTCGCCGGTCGCCGCGGCCTTCTCCAGTGCACCGATGCGCTTCTCAATCCGTGCGAACTCGAGGCCCAGTCGTTCGCGAGCACGCTCAAGATTGCGAAGCTCGGTCACGGCGATCTCCGCGTGTGCATCCTTGGCATCGCTGACCGCGGCCCATTCGCCGGTATCAAGCCTCGCCTGCACCGCCCGGAGCGCGGCGGCGAGTTGCGTGTCCCGCGCATCGGTGGCGATCCAGTCCGGGCTGGACCAGCTCTGCTCAGGCACGGTGCCCGCGGCAGCTTTGTCCACGCCGGACCGGACGGCGTCAAAGTCGCGACGGCGCATAAACCGGGCGAGCAGTTCGTCATCCTCGACCGGGACATAGAACCCGCGATTCGGATCCACACCCCAGTTCGCCGAGTCGTCCTCTCGCTGGATCAGCCTCCCCGAAGGAAGGTAGTACTTCTGCGTGGTGAACTTGAGCTTCGCTTCGGACTGGCGCGAGAGCGAGATCACAGTTTGGACAAGCCCCTTGCCAAAGGTGCGCGTCCCGATGACCACGCCCGCATTGTGCTCCTGAATCGCCCCGGCCACGATCTCGCTGGCGGAGGCCGAGCCGCCATCGACCAGCACGGCGACCGTCAGGCCGACCGCAGCGCCGCCTCGTTTGGCGGTCAAGACCTGATCGCGCGTTGCTCGTCCCTTGATCGAGACGATCGTGCCGGTATCGAGGAACATGTCGGCGATCCGGTGCGCGCCATCGAGAGTGCCGCCGGGATTGCCGCGGAGGTCCAGAACGAGCGAAGTCAGCGCGTGCCCGTCGGCGGCCGCGGCGGACCGTGCCGCGGCGAGCGCGGCCTCGAACTCGTCCGGCGCGGAGGGGGTGAACTGGGCGAGCCGGATGTACGCGATGCCGCGGGCGGGATCGAGGAAGTAGTCCCAGCGGCCGTTGTCACCGGGGAGGCGGCGCAGGCCGCGTACCGCGCGATAGGTGATCGCCTTGCGTGTGAGGGTGAAGGGAATCTCGACACCGCCGCGCTGCACGATGAAGCGGACCAGCGTGTCGGGCGGACCGGTCAGCAGGTCCACGCACTGATCACTGGTGAGGCCGAAGGTCGATGTGCCCTCGATGCTGGTGATCCGGTCCCCGGTGAGGATGCCCGCGGCGAGAGCAGGGGAGTCTTCCAGCGGCGTGACGACGGTGAGCCAGCCGTCGCGCATCTCGATCTGGCAGCCGATGCCCGAGAAGTTGCCAGTCATCTGCTTTTCAAACTTGTCCGAGTCCTTGGCAGGGATGTACTCGGCGTAGGGATCATCGAGCGACTCGAGCATTCCATCGATCGCGCCCTGCTGGAGCTTCTCAGGGTCCGGCGCATCGACGTGGCCCTGGGAGAGTTCGCGGTAGACGGCGGCGATTGGGTCGATGAAGGCGGGCTGGCCCCGGAACTGCGCATAGAGCTCCGGCACGCGCGTTACCGAGAAAACGCCGAGCACAAACGCCAGGGCGACGGTCATCAGGTGCATCCGGCGCGAACCACGCGGAGCGGGGCGGGCCGAACTGGAGATGGAAAGAGCCGGCATGAGAGCCTCCTTGCGGATTGATTATTCGCAGCGGGAGGGGAAGGGGACGTGAGAATCGGGATCGCGTGGGCTTTGTTCTACCGGGGGGCGTTCGAGCGGGGGTGCGCTACAGTTGACTCGCGATGCCCGCCCCGACTGAACGTACGTCCATCAAGGTGCAATCCGAACGCGCGGTGATGGCCGCGGTGAGGTTGCCCAGCTCCAACTACGACCCGCGCGATCCGTTCGGCGAGCTGCGGTCTTTGGCCGAGCAGGCGGGGGCGATCGTGGTGGGGGAGATGGAGCAGCGCAAGCTCAAGCCGGAGGCGGCGACCTTCATCGGCTCCGGCAAGCTGGAGGAGTTGCGGAACCTGTGCGATGCGCTGGACGCGACGCTTGTGATCTTTGATCACGACCTGTCGCCGCGGCAGATCCGCAACATCGAGGAGATCCTGTCGCCCAAGGGGAAGACGCCGATCAAGGTCGTCGATCGCTCGGAGTTGATCCTGGACATCTTCGCAGGCCGCGCGACGACGCACGAGGCGAAGCTGGCGGTCGAGTTGGCGCAGATGGAGTACACCTATCCACGGCTGCGGGCGATGTGGGACCACCTGGAGCGCATCGTGGGCGCGGGTGGGATGGCGGGGATCGGCACGCGAGGTCCGGGCGAGCAGCAGCTTGAGATCGATCGCCGGCTTGCGCAGAAGCGGCGTATGGAGTTGCAGTCCGAACTGGATGTGATCTATGAGCGCAAACGCCGGACGGTGCGCGACCGCAAGCTGTCGCATTTCACGGTGGGGATCGTCGGATACACGAACGCAGGGAAGAGCACGCTGTTCAATGCGTTGACGATCGGCGGCGCCTACGCGGATGACCGTGTGTTCGCGACGCTCGTCACCCGCACGCGGGACTGGGACCTGGGCGGGGGGTTGACGGTGATGCTGTCGGACACCGTCGGCTTTGTGCGCGACCTGCCCCACCATCTGATCGCGAGCTTCCGCGCAACGCTCGAAGAGGCAACGCACGCGGACCTGATCCTGATCGTGCTGGATGTCTCGGACCCCGCGGCGGAGATGCAGTACCAGACGGTCATTCAGACTCTTGATTCGCTGGAATCGGAGATCGCCGAGCAGCAGGAGCGGGATGCGCGGGCGGCCGGCCCCGCGGGCGCGAGGGGCGCGAACGACGATGGCGAGGCGAGCTGGGTGCCGCCCGAGCGACTGGTGCTGCTGAACAAGGCGGACAAGCTGACGGACAATCGTGAACTGCTGGTGTGGCTGAACAAGGTGCCCGGCGCGATCCCGATCTCGGCGATCCAGCCCGGGGGCCCGGGCCATGACGTCCTGACCGACAAGGTCCGCGCTGCCGCGCAGATGGGCGTGCAGGAGGTCGAGGTCGTGGTGCCGGTTTCGGAGGGCAAGGCGATCCAGCGGCTGGAGACGCGAGCCAAGGTGCTGTCCCGCGAGTATGCCGAGGATGGCCGGCAGGTGCGGATGCGCGTGCGGATCGGCAAGCGGCAACTCGACCAGATCCTCTCGACCACCGGGGGGCGGTTGAAAGTGGGGTCGGGAACTACCCCGGCAGGCTCGGTCTGATCTCGGGCACACGCTTCAGATCACCCGCCCATTCTGGCGGCCCTGATGCGAAAGTGATACAGTCTTACCAGTAAGAACATGGGAGAGTCACATGGTCGCACTTGCAACGACACAGCTTTCATCCAAAGGGCAGGTTGTGATCCCGGAGGAGATCCGAAAGCGGCTGGGGTTGAAGCCCGGGAGTCAGTTTGTCGTGGTCGCGGGTGACGGGGTGGTGATCTTCAAAACGATCGCGGCTCCGAGCCTTGCGGAGTTCGACGGCCTGGTGCGCGAGGCAAGGCGCCAGGCACGCCGCGCGGGGCTGCGCAAGGGCGATATCAAGGCCGCGGTCCGGCGGGTCCGGGCCAAGCGGTGAAGGCGGTCCTCGATACAAACGTCGTTGTCTCAGGGATCTTCTTCGCGGGGGTTCCGGGACGAATCCTGAACGCGTGGCGCGACGGGAAGTTCAAGCTTGTCACATCGCCCGGTGTGCTGGAGGAGTATCGACGAGTTGTCGCCGAACTGTCGAGCCCCGCACCAAGCCTGGATGTCCGCGAGATTCTCGACGTCTTGACCATTCACTCCGAGTTGGTCGAGGATCGAACGCTCGAGCATCCAATCTGCCGCGATCACGATGACGACAAGTTCCTGGTGTGCGCGGCATCGGCGAGGGCTCTGCTCGTGAGCGGTGACAAGGACCTGCTTGCGGCGGACCGAAGTCTGGGTGTAAGGGTGATGACCCCCCGGGCATTTGCCCTCCAACTTGGCGTGTAGCTGGCCGAATCGGACCGCTCCTGCAACGGTTCCCGAACGGCATCTACCTTTCGGTCAGTCGGCCGGTTCCCTGCCCCGGGCTGGAAATCCCCCCTCGGGCTGCCGATACTCATGGCCTGTCGCATCGGCGGCGATGCCACCTTAGCTCAGCGGTAGAGCGATGCTTTCGTAAAGCATAGGTCCAGGGTTCAAATCCCTGAGGTGGCTCTTGATCGCGGCACGGGGTACTGCCCGTGCCGCGGCCGTGTTTGGGGTGGTCCGCGTCATGTGCACTATGCCCCGCGACAGGCTGCGCGAGCCCTCCATGCCCGCACCGCAAAACGTCAGCCCAAACCTTCCCGATGCACCCGGGTCCGCCACGGCGTGTGCACGCAGCCTCGAGCTTCGATTCGCGTTCATCGGCGGGGCACGCAAGTCCGGCACAACGTGGCTGCTCAAGATGCTCGCCGCTCACCCGCAGTTGCTGGCGATGGGAGAGGGGTTCTTTGTGGGCACATCGGGGTGGGGCCTCTCCCCCGCGCTGGATGAGCGGGTCTTCCGGAACTGGGCCGCGCTCGACGATGTGGCGCGCTCGTGGATGCAGGGTGTGAGCCCGCAGGAGGGGCTCCGGGTCGCGCGGCGGGGAATGACCGAGGCGCTGATGCGGGCGGCGGCAGCGCGATCGGGCAAGCGCGGCTTCCGCGTGCTGATCGACAAAAGCGCCTACGCCTACTCGCGCTTCGCCGGCGGGCTGCACGAGCTGTTCCCGGATGCGAGCTTCGTGGACATCGTGCGCGACGGACGCGATGCCGCGGTGTCGGACGTGTTCATGATCCTGGCCAAAGGGCTCGGCACGCACTTCCCCGAGGACAACCACGGGCACATCGCGCGTGCAAGAGAGTTCCATGTCGAGGGGAAAGGCGAGCCGGTGCCATTGTTCAATGAATGGCTGCTGAGGCGATCCGCTCGCGAGTGGGCGGAGGCGGTTGCGGGATCGGCGGTCGGCCGGGAGTGCTTCGGTCCGCGGTTCATCCAGTTCCGCTACGAGGAACTGCTCCGCGACCCTTCGATCGTTCGACGTGCTCTGCGAATGCTGCGAGTCGATGACTCCGATGCCGCGGTGGAGGTGTGCGTGGCCGCGGGGAAGTTTCAGAAGCTCTCGGGCGGGAGAGAGCCGGGCCAGGAAGACCGAGGCAACTTTTTTCGCAAGGGAGTCGCCGGAGATTGGCGCAACCACTTCCGCGATGAAGACAAGCGTGTGTTCAAGGAAGAGGCGGGGCGGACGCTCATCGAGCTTGGGTATGAATCGAGCGAGAACTGGTGAGTGGCTCCGGCCGCGCCGGCTGTTGGGGATCCATGGCAGAGCGAGCGGACATTTTGGTGGTCGGCGCTGGCGCGGCGGGGCTGATGGCCGCGATCTGGGCCGGGCGGATCGCCCGGTCGCAGCGGAAGCCCACGCGCATCGTGGCGGTTGATGGAGCTGCTCGCATCGGTGCCAAGATCCTGGTCGCGGGCGGAGGTCGGTGCAACGTCACGCACCACGAGGTGTGCGAACGGGACTATGCGGCGGGGCCGGGGTCAACGCTCAACGCCGTGAGGAATGTGCTCCGGGCGTTTCCGGTTCCGAGGACGGTCGAGTTCTTCTCGCAGCTCGGAGTCGAACTCAAACGTGAGGAGACCGGCAAGCTCTTCCCGGTGACGGATGATGCGCACACCGTGCTCGATGCGCTCCTGCGTGCGGCGCGGGAGGCCGGCGTTGAAGTCCTTCATCCCTGGCGCGTGGCTCGCGTTGAGCGCAACGCCGATGCGTACACGGTCAGCGGCACCGCCGGCGAGCTGCACGCGGCGAAAGTCATCCTGGCCACGGGCGGGAAGAGCTTGCCCAAGACAGGTTCGGATGGGCACGGCCTGGATATCGCGGCCGCGCTCGGGCACACGGTCACGCGGACCTTCCCCGCGCTCGTGCCGCTGCTGCTGGACAAATCGCGCTCCTTCATCCCCGCGCTCTCCGGGATCGCCCACACGGCGGAGGTGACCGTGGTGTCTACATCTGGCAAGAGGATCATCTCTTTCACGGATGCGCTCTTGTGCACGCACTTCGGACTCTCCGGTCCTGCCGCGCTGAACGTCTCGCGGCATCTGTCCGCAGCGAAGCACGAGGATCGGGGCGCAGGACTGATCATCAACTGGCTCCCGGGCCGGACCTTCGAGCAGGTGGATGCGGCGCTCGTGAAGGCGGAGTCAGAATCGCGATCTCTGGTGCGCCTGTTTGCAGAAGACTCGGCGTTCTCGCCGGCCCTGCCCGAGCGGCTGCTCCGGGCGGTGGTGGAGTCCGTCGGAGCCGATCCCTCCGGGCCTGCCCGGGCGATGTCTCGCGAGCTTCGTCGCCGCCTCGCCCGCGCCCTGACGACGATGCCCGTGCCGGTCACCGGCGATCGGGGATATCTGTTCGCAGAGGTGACGGCGGGCGGGGTGCCGCTGAGAGAGGTGCGGCTGGAGTCAATGGAATCCCGTGTTCAGGTGGGGCTGTACTTGTGCGGCGAAATCCTCGATGTGGACGGTCGCATCGGCGGTTTCAACTTCCAATGGGCGTGGGCAACGGGGTACCTCGCAGGCTGCGGCGCTGCGCGTGGGTCACGCGCGGAAGTCGAGTCGTGAAAGGAGTTTGTGAGAGCACACGCGATCTTCGCAACTCAACCTGGCTGAGTCGGTCAAAAATCACCTACCTTCTGCCTACCATGGCGGAAGCGAACGGGGTCCGGAACGAAGCCCTGTGAAGTGGGTGGACGCAGTTGCGGCGGGGAGCGGGGTGCCCGGCGGCCCTTGGACGCTGGTGGCTCACTCAGGAGTTGGTGCATGGGACACGGCGGCATCGCGGGATGGTTGTTGGCGGCGATCGCGGCGGGGGTTCTGACGGTCGGCACGGCATCGCAGCCGCAGGGGCGGGACGACAAGCGCGAAGAGGCGGCCGAAGGGTCCGCCGACACGAAGGCATCGGAGCCGGAAGCGCCGCGCGGCGGTGGCGGCGCGGGCGGGGGGGGTGGGCCGCCGCCTGCGAAGGTCCGGCTGGGTGATGTGCGGCTGGAGTCCGTCGAGCGCTGGCGTGAAGTGACCGGAGAGCTTCGAGCGGTCCGCCGCGCGACGGTCGCGGCGGAGGAGCCCGGGCAGGTCATTGAGATCGTGTTTGATGCGGGCGACTCGGTCGAACAGGGCCAGGTGATCGCGAAGCTGGATGATGAACGCGTGAAGCTCGAGGTGGAGCGCGTGCGGGCGACCATCCGCACTCGCGAGGCGCTGATCACCGAACAATCGGTAACGCTCGAGAAGGCCAAGCGGGACTTGCAGCGGATCGAAGACAGCTACTCTCGCAACGGCGCCTCGCAGATCGAACTTGACAACATTCGAACGACCGTCGCGAGTTCGGATGCGAAGCTGGCCCAGGCGCGATCGGAGCTTGCGTACGCGCAGTCAGACCTGCGGCTTGCGGAGAAGCGACTGGCCGATATGACGGTGAAGGCGCCGTTCTCCGGTGTCGTCGTCGCCAAGCGGACGGAGGTTGGCCAGTGGGTGCGCGAGGGCGACACCGTGCTTGAGCTTGTTGCGCTGGATGCGATCGACGCCTGGCTGGATGTCCCCGAGGCGTTCGCCGCGAGACTTCTCCCGACGAACGGTGCGGCGGTCGAGGTCGTGCTGCGCGTGCCATCGCTGATGGCGGTCGGGGCGAACCCGGAGATCCGGGCGATGGTCTCGAGCGTGATACCGTCGGCGGACCCGCTGTCAAGACTGTTCCCGGTACGGGTGCGGCTGGAGAACACCGTCCGCGGAGCGGCCGGGGCTTCACAGGGGCCGCTGCGGCCGGGCATGACGGTCGTGGGGCAGGTTCCCACCGGCGAGCCGAAAGAGGCGCTCACGATCAGCAAGGATGCGGTGCTGCGGAACGAGTCGGGCAGTTACGTCTACTTCGACGCAGGTGGGGTCTCGGCGATTGCGCCCGTCCGGGTCGAGTATGCGGTCGGCGAGCGCGTCGTCGTTCAGTCTCCGGCGCTCAAGCCGGGGATGAAGGTCGTGGTCGAGGGCAACGAGCGGATGTTCCCGGGTCAGCCGCTGGCCGTCCAGGGCGAAGCGCCGGCCGTGCCCCCGACAAAGTAAGAAGAGCAACGCAGTGTGCCGCGAGGTCGCGGCAGGATCAGACGCTGGACGGGGGCAGAGAGAACCGAACGCATGGACCCGATTCGCTGGTCGATCAGCAAGCCCGTGAGTGTGACCGTCGGCGTGCTGCTGATGGTGATGTTCGGCCTCATCGGGCTGAGCGCGATCCCCATCCAGTTGACGCCGACCGTGGATCGCCCGGTGATCCAGGTGACCACCGCGTGGCCGGGCCGCAGCCCGCAGGAGATCGTTGACAACATCACGCGCGAGCAGGAGAAGCGTCTCAAGAACGTCTCGAACCTCAAGAGCATGCGCTCGACAAGCGAGGACGGCGTCGCCACAATCTCGCTGGAGTTCTACGTCGGGTCGAACATCTCCCGCGCGCTTCAGGAAGTCTCCGATTCGCTGCGCCAGGTGCCCGCCTATCCGGCGGAGGTGGATGAGCCGACGATCAAGGCGGCGGATGGTGCAAGCGAGAACGCGATCGCGTGGATCATCGTGGACGTCGATCCGCAGTACGCGCACCTGCATCCGGACTTTGACATCACCACGCTCTTTGATTCCCTCGACAAGGAAGTCAAACCGTTCCTGGAGCGCATCGACGGCGTCGCGGAGGTGAACATCTACGGCGGGCGAGAGCGGGAAGTCCGGGTGCTGGTAGACCCGATGAAGCTCGCGCAGCGCGGCCTGAACCATCTGGAACTGATCGCGGCGCTCCAGGCCGAGAACCGCAATGTCTCCGCGGGCACGATCGCCGAGGGCAAGCGCGAGTACCGCGTCCGCGTGCTCGGGCAGTTTGTCAGTGAACGCGATGTCCTGGACACGATCATCGCATATCGCGAAGCGGAGGAAGCCAACAGCCGATCCCTCAAGCCCGTCTACGTGAGGGATGTGGCCGAGGTCGAGTTCGGATATCAGAAGAAGCGGGGGTTCGTTCGTTCGCTGGGCTACCCATCGATCGCGATCAACGCCATCCGCCAGAGCAACGCCAACGTGGTCACGGTGATGGAGGACCTCCGCGCACGGCTCGAGGATGTCCGGCGGGACATTCTGCCGCGGCTGGGCGGGGAGGTCGGTCCGCACCTTCGCATGCGGCAGGTGTACGACGAGACGACGTACATCGACTCGGCGATCGATCTGGTGATCACCGCGCTGTGGCAGGGCGGCCTGCTCGCGGCCATCGTTCTGCTCATCTTCCTGCGTTCGATCCGCTCCACCGGGCTCGTCGCGATCGCGATCCCGCTCTCGGTGATGGGCGCGTTCCTGGTGATGTTCCTCGCCGGCCGGACACTGAACGTCGTCTCGCTCGCCGGGCTGGCGTTCAGCGTGGGCATGAGCGTCGACAACGCGATCGTCGTGCTGGAGAACATCTATCGGCGGCGCCAACTGGGCGATGCGCCCGTCCAGGCGGCGTATCGCGGGACGCGCGAGGTCTGGGGGGCGATCCTCGCATCGACGCTCACCAACATCGCGGTGTTTGTGCCGATCATCACTGTCCAGGAGGAAGCCGGCCAGCTCTTCCGCGACATCACCATCGCCGCGTGCGCCTCGGTGACCTTCTCGCTGATCATCGCGTTGACGGTGCTGCCCTCCGCCGCCGCACGGTGGATCTCCCAGGCCGACATCACCCACAAGCACCGCTCCCGGCTGGCGACGGCGTGGGACGATCTGTTCGGGCTTGCACGCGTCGCCGCGAAGTTCGCCGCGGGGGTCGCGGGCACGGTGTACTGGGCCATCACCGGGTGGCGGGCGTCCACGATCCGGCCCGCGGTGATCGTGACGCTCACCCTGCTCAGCGGCATCGGCGCGTACCTCCTGATGCCGCCGCTGGATTATCTTCCCACCGGCAACCGCAACCTCGTCTTCGGCGGGCTGCTCATCCCGCCCGGCTACTCGGTCGATCAGCAGCAGGAAATCGCCGAGCGGATCGAGTCCGCTCTCAGGCC
This sequence comes from Planctomycetota bacterium, assembly GCA_023432465.1. Classification (GTDB taxonomy): domain Bacteria; phylum Planctomycetota; class Phycisphaerae; order Phycisphaerales; family UBA1924; genus JAHBXL01. The sequence continues at coordinate 14,464 of JAEYUO010000011.1, forward strand.
GTACGTCGAGGCGGACATCGACAAGCCCGAGACGCTCGCGGACCTGCAACCGATCTTCCGGTTCGAGGATCCGCAGAACCCGTACGCACCCGTGCCGATTGAGAACTTCTTCATCGGCTCCTTCGGCGGCGGGATGTTTGTCGGTGCGACAAGCCAGGATGAGGAGCGGGTGATCCCCGTCGGCGCGCTGCTGACGGGTGTGATGAACACCATCCCCGACGCGTTCGGCGGCGCGGCCCAGACGCCGATCTTCGGGCAGGGCATCCGCCAGGGCAACACGGTCAACGTGGAGATCGCCGGGCCGGACCTCTCGAGAGTCGTCGCCGCGGCGGGCCAACTGCTCGGCACGGCCGGAGCCAAGTATGGCTACGGGTTGAATGTCGCGCCCAATCCGTCGAACTTCAACCTGTCACAGCCGGAGTGGAGTGTCCGGCTGAACCAGCACGGACGGGAGCTCGGCCTGACCTCGCGCGATATCGGGATCGCTGTCCGTGGCCTGTTCGACGGCGCATATGTCGATGACTTCCAGCTCCCGGAGGACACGGTCGATCTGGTGCTGGTGCCCATCGGCGGGCGACTGGAATATAAGGAGCGTCTGGCGGCAATCCCCATCGCGACACCCAGCCGCGGCCCGCTGGGCCCGCGAGTGCTGCCGCTCGACAGCGTCGTGGATGTGGTGGAGGTTCGCTCGCCGCAATCCATCGTGCGCGTCGAGGAACTGCCCAGCGTCACCATCCAGATCCGCCCGCCCTCGGGGACGACGGTCGATGAGGTGATGACCTCCGTACGCAACGACATGCTCGCGCCGATGGAGGCCGCGGGCACGCTCGACAAGTCCATGCGTGTGCGCATGGAGGGCACGGCGGCCAGCCTCGATCAGGTCCGTGCTTCACTCTTCGGCAAACCGCGAACAGGGCCAACCCCGGCCTGGCTGAACTGGCTGGGCCGTGCGACCTACGCGATCGTCGCTGTGGCGGTCATCCTTGCGCTGGTGCTGGCCGGTCGTGCCACGCTGCGTTCGGTTCGCGGCACGCGTATCCCGTCGGCGAGCATCGTGTACGGCACGCTTGGCCTGGTGCTGCTGGGCCTTTTGCTCGGTGGGATCGCGCTGGGGCTGGTGACCGCGCCGCAGTTGCTCATGGCACGCATCGCGTGGGCTCTGTTGGTGACGTACCTGTTGATGTGCGCGCTCTACGAGAGCTTCCTTTATCCGCTGGTGATCATGTTCAGCGTGCCGCTGGCGGTGGTCGGCGGGTTCGGCGGGCTGGCAATCGTGCACGCCATCACGCTCATGAATCCCGCGAAGGCTCCTCAGCAACTCGATGTGCTCACGATGCTGGGTTTCGTCATCCTCATCGGCATCGTTGTGAACAACGCGATCCTGCTGGTCGAGCAGGCCTTGAACCTGATGGAGCCCTGGAGGCTCGGCGAGATCGCGGCCGGAGAGAAGCCATTGGGCTCGCGCGAGGCAATCGCCGAGTCGGTGCGGACACGAATCCGTCCGATCTTCATGTCGTCGATGACCAGCGTGGTGGGGACGTTGCCCCTGGTCGCCTACCCGGGCTCGGGCTCGGAGATGTATCGCGGCATCGGCGCGGTGCTCATCGGGGGGCAGCTCGTCTCGACGATCTTCACCCTGCTGCTGGTGCCCCTGGTGTTCAGCCTGCTCATCGACATGCGCGACGGGGCGCGTCGGCTCATGGGCTGGACCGTCGGTGGCAGGGCGGGTGGCCTGGATGCACTGCTGCTGGCCGAACGCGAGCGAACTGCGGCCGGCGGCCCGGTTGCCGGCGCTCCCGTCTCCAACGGTCAGGCGACCCCGGCAGCGCCGACCGCCAAGACGCCGTGATCGAGTTCATGTTTTGTTCGTACGAAAGTCCGGTCGCGGAACAGGCCTTGGCTCGGGTCCGAATGGAATGGGAACCTTGACGGACGCCGAGCGTCCAATGATGAGTGGAGCCGGTTCACGGGTTCGGACCGGCATGCCCCGCGAGAGCCAATCGCGGGGTTGAGGCGCGAGGGCATCGCGTCTCCGGCAGACCGCCATGGGGAGCAGGGCCCGAGGAGCAGACCATGCGCACGAGGTTGCTTGTGACGGTCGTTTCGATCGGTTGTTTCTCCGGGCTGGCCATCGGCCAGACTTCGGGCGGCGCGGCTGGTTCCACGGCCGCGAGTTCAGCTGCGCCCGCGGCCAAGCGCACGGTGACCAATCCCAAGCGTGACACGCTGATGAAGATGCAGCGACGCATGTCGATCGAGTTCACCGATGCGAGGCTCGAGGATGTCATCACGTTCGTGAAGGAGGTCACCGGGGCGGAGCTTGAACCCGTGTGGACCTCCGGCAACACCATCGGGCTCGACAAGGACAAGCGGATCACGCTGAGCGTGAAGAACCAGCCTGCGTTGTTCGCGCTGGAGAAGATCCTCGAGAAGGCCCAGGACGACTTCCAGCAGAACACCTGGCAGATGTCGGACTACGGCGCGATGGAGATTGGCCCGAAGGACGCGTTGAACAAGTCGCGGCGCGTCGAGATCTACGACATCAACGACATGTTGCACGTGATCCCAAGGTACGCCGATGCGCCCGAGCTCGACCTCCAGAGCGTCCTGCAGCAGGGCGAGGGCGGCGGCCAGTCGCCGTTCCAGGACAATCAGGAGAACACCGATCCACCCCGGACCCGCGCCGAGCGCACCCAGGATGTGATCGACCTGCTCATCACGCTCGTCGAGCCCGACCAGTGGGTCGACAATGGCGGCGAGGCCGCGACCATCCGCGCCTGGAACGGTCAGTTGATCGTCCGCGCGCCCGACTACGTGCACCGCCAGATCAACGGCTACCCATACTGGCCCTCGCACACCGCCGTGCAGTCCAAGGGCCGCCGCTATGTCTCTCTCGATATGGATGCGGGCATCGGACGGATCGACGGCTTCGCCCAGCACCCCGTGACGGGCGTTGTGAATGGCCAGCCGATCAGCAGCGGCCCCCCGGGCGGGCCTCCCTGATTCTCAGTTTCGAGTACTCGTCACAGGTCTCCGCCCGCTGCCGCACGAACAGTGCCGCCGCGGGCGTTTTCATTGAGCGTGACGTGGCCGCGCGTGTTCAGAGCTGCCACAAGCTGCTGCCCCAGGTCAGCCCGCCGCCGAATGCGACAAGCATGACCTTCTGCCCTTCTTTCACCCGCCCCGCGGCACGGAGTTCATGCAGGCACAGCGGGACAGAGGCCGCGACGGTGTTCCCGTAGCGGTCGATGTTGATGTACAACTTCTCTTCGGGCAGGCCGAACCGCTCCCTCGCGGCGTGCAGGATGCGGGCATTGGACTGATGGCAGACGAACATGTCGATCTGATCCGCCCGGAGCCCTGCCTTGTCGAGCGTCTCCTGGATCAGGTTGGGAAACGTGCCGACGGCGAACTTGAACACCGTCGCGCCGCTCATGTGCACATGGCCGTACATCGCGGGGTCGGGCTCCACGCCGGGCGGAAAATCAAACGGCGTGTTCGGCGTATAGATCTCCTTCCAGCCGTTCCCATCGGAGTGCATCGACTGCGCAAGAATGCCCTTGGAGGTATCGTCGGTCGCGGTGAGGACCGCCGCGCCGCCGGCATCGCCGAAGATGATCGCCGTTCCGCGGCCCTCGGTGGAGTACTGCAGGAACTTGCTCAGGGTGTCCGCGCCGATGACGCCGATCGTCCTGTACGCCCCGCCCTTGATCAGGTCGTGGGCCATGTTCATCGCAAAGACGAACCCGCAGCACGCGGCGGAAAGATCCAGCGCGCCGCAGTTGCCCGCGCCCAGCTCCGCGGCGACGCGGCAGGCGGTGGGGGGGCAGGCCATCTCCGCGCACATGGTGGCGCAGATGATCAGGTCCAGCCGCGAAGCGTCCATCTTCGCGTCCGCGAGCGCGTTGCGGAGCGCAGGGGCCGCGAGGTGCATCACGCTCTCGCCCTTATCGCTGTCAACGATGTACCGCGTGTGGATCCCCGTGCGCTGACGGATCCACTCGTCCGAGGTGTCCATGACCTTCTCGAGGTCCTTGTTGGTCATCGTCGTCTTGGGGATGGCGATACCCGTGCCCGCGATGCGGACTCCGACCCGGCCGCGTGGAAGGTCCGTCGCTTGGGGGGAGTTCGCGGTGCTCATGCAGGCTCCGGGATATGACGGGCAACATGTTCGACCTCGGCCAGTCGCTTCACGATCGCCTCGTTCAGATGCCCGGTAAGATAGGCGCGGCTGTTGCGGATCGCGGCCGCGATGGTGCGGGACTCGCTGGAGCCGTGCGCAATCACGCACACGCCATTGACACCCAGCAGAGGGGCGCCGCCGTACTCGTGATAGTCGTTCTTGCGGTAGATCTCTTTGAAGATCGGTTCGATCTGCATCCCAAGGTCCGGCGCAAGCGTGAAGATCTCGTGCGCGATCGCCCGGAACAGACTCCGGGCCAGGCCCTCGGCGAGCTTGAGCACCGTGTTGCCGGTGAAGCCGTCGGTCGTCACAACATCGACCCCGCCCTCGAAGAGGTCGCGGGCCTCGACATAGCCGATGTAGTTCATGCCGGGCGTCTTCTTGAGCAGCTCGTGCGTCTGGTTGATCAGCTCCGTGCCCTTGCCCTCCTCCGAGCCGATGTTCATCAAACCCACCCGCGGGCTCTGGATCCCCACGATCGTCCGGGCGAACGTCTCGGACATCAGCGCGTATTGCCAGAGGTGCGACGGCCGCGGCTCGGGATTCGCGCCCGCATCCGACAGCACGACCGGCGTCGCTCCGAACGATGGGAACGTGACCGAGATGCCCGGACGGTGCACGCCCGGCAGGCGACGCATATGCATCGTCGAACCCGAGACGCATGCACCGGTGTTCCCCGCGGAGAGCACGGCATCGCAGCGGCGTTCGGCCTTGACCGAGCCCAGCTGCATCATGCGTACGAGAGAGGAATCACGCTTCGAACGCACGGAGTCCACCGGCGACTCGTGCATGCCGATGACCTCGGTGGTCCAGACGAACTCAAGCCGCGGGTCGGTGACCTGCAGCTCGGACAGAATCTCTTCGATGTCGCGTTGGTTGCCGACGAGGACAAGCTGGTCCTCCGGCGTGAGGTGCGGCAAGGCCCCGACGCAGCCGCGGATGATCGCATCGGGCGCGTGATCGCCCCCCATGACATCCACGGCGATTCGCATCGGATCAGTCCTTGGCTTCACCGATGCCGAGCTTGGGCACGCTGATCTTCAGGCCCGGGCGGACATACCCGGACTCCTTGCAGACCCGGTGGTGCATCTTGGGCATGCCCGAAAGGGGGCAGGTGGTCGGATTGACCGGGGTCATCGCGTGGTGCGAGCGGCGACGACGTGAGCGGCCATGGCTTTGCCGAAATGGAGGAAGCATTGTGAGAGCCCTTCTTTCGAGGCCGATCGGCGGCCCATACTGATCCCTACCGATCGCCCGGGTGTGGACGCAGACAGTAGTCCGGGCTTTGTCTGCCGTCAAACCGCCCGTCGCTGCCGGAATGATCGGATCTCGGGCGACCGTCGCACCTGCCCGACCTCGGCCCCGCGTGGCAATCGTCGCGGCCACGCGCGGTCGCCACATCGCCGTTCAATCAGAAACTGACACGAAACTAGACCACTGGGCAGTTGTTTGCGTATCATGGCCCCCAAAGCCGTGCAAGCGGCCGTTCGCCTCCCTAGCTCAGTTGGTAGAGCAGCTGACTCTTAATCAGCGGGTCGAAGGTTCGAGTCCTTCGGGGGGCATTGGAAACACAGGACTTACTGCAACGGCCCCGCATGCGAGCGGGGCCGTTGTGCCAGTTTTGTGCCACTCGCGGGCGCGGAAATCGTCCGGCCAACAGCCCCGACCAATCCACGCATCGGAGTCCACTACGCATTGGCGAGTCGTTGCAGTTCATCAATAGCAGAGGCGAGCAATCGTTCACCTGTCACCTTGAGTTGGTTAGCCGTCGCGTTTTGGCTAGCGAGCAGGCCGTTGTTGCAGGTCTCAGTGGACTGCTGCATGTCTTCAGGACTTGCGAGGAGTGCCCGAAGACCATCACCAGCGCGTAGCGCCATTTCACGCCATGTCGTCGAGAAGCGCACCTTGAGCCCACGGGCCCAGGCTTGGGCCCACCTATCAATCTCGTCTTCGCTGCTGAGTCTCGCGATCGCGAGCACGCGGCCGAGGTCTTTGTTGCTCCGCTTGATGGTTGTGCCTTCGATGCGATCGGGCTTGATGAACGGGTGTTCTAGAAGATTTGCGAGTGCCATCATTTCAGGCCGTGCTGCTCGGATGCCGAACTTCGTCTCGGCGGCGTTGTGGGTCGCAATACTGGTGAACTGAAAACTCGGCAAGCCGTAATGCTCACCTGACGAGAGGGCAAATCGCATCCACCGCCGCGTCGTCTGCCCCGACTCCGGCTCAGTCAAGAGTTCAATGAACCAGTCGTTGTTCTGTGGTGGGTAAAGACGGAGTGCTGGAAGCTCTTGCTCGGGAGTAGCGGCTGTTCCGGGCTCGCCGAACTTGCCCCCCGCTTTCTGTTTCCAACCTGACGCGAGAAGTGTCTCAGCGACAGTCTGCCCATCCTTCATCGCCGAGTCACGTGGCGAGAGAACGCTGTCTACGTCTTTGGTTCGAACACTGAAGGAGGGGTTTGAGCCCGAAAGCCAGTAGGCGGCAGCCAAGCTGCCAATGATGATGATGTGGGGATGTACTTCCTTCGGAATCGCGTCAACCACTTGCTTGAGGACTGCTTCCGGCTGAATGTCTTTGAGGTCGGTGCTCACGTCGTTTTCTTTCTAGCTCTTCAAGGAATTGGCCTGCCTGAGACTCTAAGCGGGCTTCGTAAAGGTCGAGTAGACACTCGACGGGATCGGCCCAGTGGAGACCGCCATGTCTCGAAGAGAAGAGCGGGTCTGCATGGCGGATGGCGTGCACGACGACATTTGCAGGCCTCATCGGGTCGTCCTCTCGTTTGAGGGCTGGGTCCATCGTCTTGATTGCGTCTAGGTCGAAACGACCGTCTTGACAGTGAACCGAGAGGTCGAGGCGCGGAGTGCCGACTAGGTCTAGGTCCGGCACGTAGTGCTTGGCGCCTAGCACGCCACCTACGGCGATCCCTCTTGGTCTGAGCTTCTCAAGCTTCCGGAGATGTGCTTCAGGAGAGCGTGGTTGGCCAGACTGATCGACGAAGCGAGTGGTGGACCGTGCTCGCTCGGATGTGGCGAGAAGTCGAGAGAACTCTTTCTGGGGGAAGAAGCGAAGGGCAATACGGCGGTCAGATTTACGCTCGACCAAGCTCCCAAGACCTTTGAGAACGCGAGCGGCGGTGGGATAGGAGCAGCCAGCGGCATGAGTGAGCCAGACGGTGGTCACAGGCTCGCGTTTGGTCAACCACTGATGGATTAGGAGCTTCAGGATGACGAACTCGAAGTCGATGCGTTCCGCCCGAGCGGGAACATTGGTCGCCTCGTGTTCAATGACGTCGGTCAGCCAGCGCCGTACATCCGTGGGTGGGTCCTGGGGTACGCCGCGGATGTTGCCGTCAGCGGAGACAAGACAGATGGCGAGACGGTCGAGAACGTTGGGCTTGAGCACTGTCGCGGCGCGGTGCCACTCGTCGAGGAGACGGCTTACCGTGATTGTCGGGTCAACAAGCACCAGGTAGCCGCGGGCATCTGGGTGTTGCTCCAAGGCGTACGCCAAGTTGATGATCGCGGTGCGGACTGTTCGGAGAGCGTCCACCGAGAACTTGATCTCGGCGATCGCGCTGCCGTCGGGTCGTATCGCGTCGTACTCGGTGTGCTTGGTCCTGCTTGGCATTGAGTTGCAGCCTCAATATGAAACCTGCCAGTACATACTAAACCTGCAGGTAAATGAAGTCAACGGTTTCATCGGTCCAAACAGTCGCCCAGCATGTACGTATTTTGAACGGAAATGCCGTCCCAAACCGCCTCCCCGTCACGGTAGGGCCATTTTCTGGTGCCTAACGGCTCAGTTCGACCCCGTCACCACGAGGGTACTCCCAGCGATGCGCGCGTTGACCCGGAGATCAGACACTCAAAGTACGCGGCCGTCATCCGCGAGCCGAACCTCCTGAAGCCCACGGATCTTTGCACGTCGGCGCGGCGAGTTCTGCGCCAGTTTTGTGCCAGATGGGCTCCGGAATCAGGCCAGAAGCCACTTCAGAACCAGTTCGTAATCAGTCGCGCAAACCCTTTCAGAGCCAGCGTTTGCAGCGTCCAGCACGGAGTGCTCGCCGCGACTCTTAATCAGCGGGTCGTAGGTTCGAGTCCTACGGGGGGCACTTTCGCACAGAGCCGCGACAAGGCACGCTCGGAACGTGCTGTGACGGACGGTTCTCGGACCGGACAGGCCCACCCCCTGGGCGTCGGCCATCCACATCGAATCTGATCACGCGGACGCTTCTCTCCGAAGATGAAGAGGGCTGTGGCCTGAACGCCGCGAGACCGCGTCGCTTCGTGCCCTCCATGACGAGACGGACCATGCGCGTTGAACAGATCATGAGCAAGCCGGTGATCGCCGTGAGTCTCGACGATTCGGTCGAGGTCGTGCAGGAGCTCTTCGAGGTACACCGGTTCCACCACGTGGTCGTGACGGATCGACATCGGGTTGTCGGCATCATCAGCGACCGCGACCTGCTGCACCATGTCTCGCTGTTTGTCGGCAAGTCGTTCGAGCGTGAGATCGATGCGGCGACGCTCCGCAAGCGCGCCCACCAGATCATGACGCGGTCCGTCGTGACGGTTCCTCCGAACACGACCATTCGTGCCGCGGCACGCATCCTGTTTGCCAACAACATCTCGTGCCTGCCGGTCACGGATGAGGCCGGGCGCTGCCTTGGGATTCTGACCACGGCGGATCTGCTGCGCTGGCTGGTGGAGAACGAATCGGTCGAGCCGGGTGACCCATCCGAGTCCCGCGCTGCGGCCTGAGGCTGGGCGAGGGTGTCGTGAACGGAGCCATCATCGAGTGTCGGATGGCGTGAACGCGCGGGCGGCGAATCGGTCGCGGTCGCGTGCGAAGTCGATGGGCGGGCCGGGGAGCGCAAGGCCTCGGGGGTCGCGGCCGAGGCCCTTGCTGATCTCGTGTTCGAGGCGTCCCGGGCGGCAGAGCTCGGTGGTGTTCGTTGAGGCGAGGATGACGCCCTGCCTGGTGAGGAGCGCGGCGGCTTCGCGGACGAGGCGGGCGTAGTCGTCGACGGAGCTGAAGGGCTTGATGCCTTTCTTCTTCGAGCCGGCGGCGAAGCTGGGCGGGTCGAGGATGATGAGGTCGTAGGTGAGCTGTTTGCGTCGGGCGTAGTTGAAGAACTCGAAGGTGTCCATGCGGGCGAAGCGGTGCTCGCCGGATGCGATGCCGTCATCGAAGCCGTTGTGCGAGAAGTTGCGCTTGCCCCAGTCGAGGTAGCGCGGCGAGACATCGACACTGGTGGTTGCCGCGCCGCCGCGGGCGGCGGCGACGGAGAAGGCGCAGGTGTAGGCGAAGGTGTTGAGGATGCGGGGTTGTTGCGCGCTGGTGCGGGCGCGGTCGCGGCACCACTGCGCGACCCAGCCGCGGTTGTCGCGCTGGTCGAGGAAGAGGCCTGTCGAGAGGCCGTCGAAGAGGCGGATCTCGAGCTTCCAGTCGAGCTCGCTGATGAGGAGCGATTCGGGGAGCGGTTCGCCGGCGAGGGGGGCAGGGTCGGTGGCGACGGCGGGGAGTTCGCCGCCGAGCCGGGAGCGGTCCTTGGCGAAGGGCTTGAAGTAGACGGCGCGGACGCCGAGGGGGCGGAGGACTTCGAGCGCGGCCGCGGCGGCGGCGGGGGGGGTGAACGCCTGGTTGGCTGCCTGCTTTCCTTCGTAGACGATGAGGGTTGCGCCCTGCGCGTAGACGTCGATGAAGACGCCATCGAGGCCATCGGCCGCGCCGGAGAAGGCGCGGAAGGCCTGGGTGCGATGGGAGTCGATGAGGGGCTGTCGGCGCGCGAGCGCGGCGGAAAAGAGCTCGCCGAGTGGAGCGGGAGCGGGCCGGGTGTGCTGGATGCTGGTCCGCATGGGAGCGGAGTTTATGCGGCGGGAGCGCGGCCGCGGATCGGAGCGGGGAGCGCGCGGATCATGGCGCTGGGCCGGAGGAACCCGCCGCGGCGAGGAGGGAGGCTGGGGAAGCGCGCGGGTTGCCGGGTCGCGGCGAGCGATTGGGGTTGAGGGGGTCGGGGAGGTCGGGGGGGTCGGGGAGTGGCGGTGGGGTGCGCCGGTTGGCGGGGACGATGTCGTTGAGTTCGGGGATGTAGTCGTCGCCGTACACGTTGCGGATGCTGTCGACCATCGCGCGGACATCGTCCTCGGTTGCGCCGGTCAGGGATTCGCGCAGGCCCGCGGCCTCATCCGCAGGGATGCCCTCTGAGAGCACGTTATAGACGCGCTGGGCCAGGGGGATGAGGG
>JAEYUO010000116.1 GCA_023432465.1 Planctomycetota bacterium
CCCCCGTCCTCACCGCCCGCATCCCAAGCTGGCCCTTCGCCGACCCCAAATCCCGCCACACCGTCTCCTACGACGAATACACCAAGACCACCTCCGGCGGCATCCATGGTTACGAAGCGCTCCGCAAGGCGCTCACCATGACCCCCGAGCAGGTCACCGAGGAAGTCAAAAAGTCCCAGCTCCGCGGCCGCGGCGGTGCAGGCTTCCCCACCGGCCTCAAGTGGACCTTCCTCCCCAAGCCCGACCCCAACACCGGCGACGGCGGCACTCGCTACCTCGCCATCAACGCCGACGAGTCCGAGCCCGGCACCTTCAAGGACCGCCTCCTCTGCGACTTCGACCCCCACCTCGTCCTCGAAGGCATCGCCATCTGCTGCTACGCCTGCCGCATCCAGACCGCCTACTTCTATATCCGCGGCGAGTATCACCACCAGGCCCGCATGATGGAGAACGCCATCAAGGAGGCCTACGCCGCCGGCATCTTCGGCAAGCAGGGCATCTTCAACGGCGCGGAAACCAAGAACCCGTTCAGTAACGCCAGCGGTGGCAAGGGCTGGGCGGTCGATTGCTACCTCCACCGCGGTGCGGGCGCATACATCTGCGGCGAGGAAACCGCCCTCCTCGAAGGCCTCGAAGGCAAGCGGGGCTGGCCGCGCAACAAGCCCCCCTTCCCCGCCATCAAGGGCCTCTTCGGCAAGCCCACCATCATCAACAACGTCGAGACCCTCGCCCACCTCCCGCTCATCATCGGCGCAGGCGCGGAAGCCTTCATGGCCCAGGGCACCGAGTCGAGCATCAAGGGCGCACCCGCCAGCTACGGCACCAAGCTCATGGGCATGTCCGGCCACGTCAACCGCCCCGGCGTCTTCGAGTTCGACCTCGGCATCCCCCTCCGCGTCTTCGTCGAGAAGTACTGCGGCGGCATGCGCAACGGCAAGAAGTTCAAGGGCGCGATCCCCGGCGGCGTCTCCATGGGCATCCTCGGGCCGGATCAGTTCGATGCCGAGCTCGACTTCGACATCGGCCGCAAGTACAACGTCCTCGGCCTCGGCACCGCCTGCCCGACGGTCTTCGACGAAGACACCGACATGGTCGCCGTCGCGCGCAACATCGCCCGCTTCTTCAAGCACGAATCCTGCGGCCAGTGCACCCCCTGCCGCGAGGGCTCCGGCTGGCTCTACCAGCTCCTCAGCCGCATCGAGGACGGCAACGCCCGCACCAAGGACCTGGACCTCGCCCTCGAGATCGCCACCAGCATGGGCGCAATGCCCGGCACCACCATCTGCGGCCTGGCCGACGGCAACAACTGGGCCGTCCGCACCATCATGAACAAGTTCCGCGGCGAGTTCGAAGCCCGCGTCAAGCCGACCTTCGTGCCCGTGAAGATGACCGTCGGCGCGGCGGCGAGGTAAGATTCCGTACACACGCGAGGACCGGTATGACCACCGAGCAGCTCCACACCCTCCACACCGCGCGGCCGTTCATCCCGTTCGATATGGTCATGGCCGACGGCACCCGCTACCACGTCCCGCACCCCGAGTACCTCGCCTACGTCCCCAAGACCCGCACCTGCACGGTCTATGACGAGCACGGTGTCGCTCGCATCCTCGACCTGCTCCTGATGACTGCGCTCGAAGTCGTAAAGCCCCGCCGCCGCAAGGCGGGTTGATTCCAACCCCAACATGCTCCCGTCTTACCGCCCCAACGGGGCGCCGGGCTATAGTTGCGGTCCAGCATCGCGCATCGATGCGCAGACCGTGGGAAGAGAGCGCGCCCGTCTTTCCGTGCTCTTCTTGCCTCGCGTCCCAGCGGGACGCCGGGCTGTAGCCACGGTCAAGATCCGCGTAGCGGACCGCAGACCGTGGAAAGAGAGCTCGCACATCATCCTCCCTCCCCTGGCAATCTCGCCCCGGAGGGGCGAAGGACTCACTCCTCATCGATCACACCAAGCGAAGCACGGCCCACTGCAAGACGAACTATGCGCTCCGTGTCGCTCGATTCGTACTCTTGCCACAGCACCTCGGCGATGTGTTGCCACACGTCATACACATGCGGCAGTGCGCCGCCCCACGCCGCATCTTCGCCGTGCTCGGCCCGGATGCTCTCCACAAAAACACCGACTTCACCAAGCCGCGATGCAACGCCGATCCACCCTCCGGCAAGGTCCATGATGTCGCGGAGACGGCTGTCGCCATCATCATCCGCGAGCTGCATCAACCGGAACTGGTCCGCGATCCCGGCCGCGTGCATCGCGCTCGCCTGAGCGTGCTTCTCGTTCACGTCCCTTGCCCCTTCTTCGCGCTCGCCGCCTCCGGCCACGTCGCCGCGGCCTCCTCAAAGCTTCGATACGCGCTGTCTACAATCTCGGCGCGCCCATCCGCATCAACGCTCACCACCGCGAACAGATAGTCCTGCTCGCCGCTCCCGCAGTGCACAAACGTGTCCCGGCCGTCAAAGCTCTCGATCTTCACGATGAAGTGCCGCTGCTGCCCCATGCCCAAAGCCTGGGAAGAATGCCGTTGACAGTCAATCCATGAGCGAACTCTGGACTACCCCGACAAGGGAGTGATCCGTCAAGAGCAGAGTGAATCTGATGGTGAATGAGCCGTACAAAATGCGATTTTCGCCTTGTGTCTGCATAGCATCTGCGCAGTATATATACTGCGCAGATGCTGATTACCTTCCTCTCTTGGTTTTCAAGAGAGTCATTGGGAGTCTGCCGGGTGTCATGTGGTATATATACCACATGACACCAGCTAGGCACATTCTCTGCCCAGACGGATCCCAGGTCGACAACAGCGTGGTTGACCCAGGTGGTGTAGTATATATACCACACCACCTGTCCCCATGGCTACTCGACTCTCCATCTCCAAAGCCGACATCGTCAAAGCCATCGAGGCAAGTGCTACACCCGTCTTTCGTCAGAAGGATCTCAGCGCTCTCCTCCAAGAGAACCGGGCGTTCTGGCGACTCGCCCAATCGACAACTCTCCCCAAGTTCATCGAGTTTCTGCTCGCGAGCACAAAGCTCCGTCGAATCCACCTGGCATTACCACATCGACCCGAAACCCTATTCGTTTGGGGGGAGGTGTCGCCGTACGTGATCGCCGCCGCAGCGAAGCCGAACGCGTACATCTGCCACTTCAGTGCAATGCGGCTCCACGACCTCACCGATCAGGTGCCAGAGACCATCTACGCCAATCACGAGCAGCGCCCGCTCCCCCACCCTGATGGCAAGCTTACCCAGAGCGCGATCGATGCCGCGTTTAAACGTCCGCAGCGACTGACCAAGAACATCGCCCCAATGGGCGACCGCCGATTGTGCCTCATCAACGGCAAGCACACCGGTCAGCTGGGCGTCATCAGCATGAAAGATGATGACGGTCTTGAGTTCCGTGTGACGGGACTCGAGCGAACGCTCATCGATATCACCGTACGACCCTACTACGCGGGAGGAGTTGGCGACGTGCTTGAGGCCTTTCGCCGCGCGGCGGGCCGCGTGTCGATCAACAAGCTGTCGGCCATGCTCAAGCAGATGGACTTTGTGTATCCGTATGAGCAGTCGATCGGCTTCTACCTGCAACGATCAGGAGCCTACGAGCCGGCACGCCTGGAGATGTTCCGGAAGCGAAAGTTCACCCATGACTTCTACCTGACGTACGCCATGAAGGAGAAGGAGTACTCACCTGAGTGGAGGCTCTTTTTCCCAGCGGGCCTGTAGGGGTCGCAGCTGTGCGACAAGCAAATCGACGTACTGGTCGAACTCCAAGAGTTCGTGATCTGACCGCACCGTGGCCTTGACGGCTTCGAATCCCTCGCGGTGAAACTCGCGGCGTTCCGAAATCAACCCGATCAACTGCATGGGCACCCGCTTGGCATCGAACATTCCCTTCAGAATGCGCCAGGCATCGTCGCTGGCAAGATCAATGTCCTCGGTCGTGTTCAGGTAGTGGATGTCGAAGAAGTCGCGAGCGCGTGGACGCGCTGAGTCGCTGTGCACAATCTTCCTATACTCGGGCATCTGTTGGCAGATGGCACGGATCTTCTCGCACACAATCATCAGCGGAGAGTACATGTAGACCGTGTATCCATCGATCTCCTTCGCGACCTTGTCGACAACGTACTCGTGCTTGCTCAAATCAACCACGAAGGCTCGCTGTTCGTCTTTGCCGAGCGGGAGTGCATTTGTGCGCCGCTTGTGCGGCGTGCCCTCGAAGCGATCGAAATCAGACTTTGCGATTACTTTGAACTCCAGCGTGAATCCTCCCCAGAACTCACCGAGCAGGTCGTTCTTCAGATTCGGCGGCGCCTTGGCGAGCTTCACGTCAAGGACAGCGAAGCCCTCCGCCAGGAAGGTCTCTACAAGCAGCTTCTCGATAAGCGTCCGAGTGCTCTTGAGATCACCCAACTCCCCGTCGATCGAGAAGTCCAAGTCAAGCGATTGTCGCACGGGCGCCGCATGGGAGAAGCGGATCGCATTGCCGCCCTTCAAAACCAGCCGATCCATAAGCGAATCATCCGACACGAGCGCAATGATCGTCAGTCGCTTGATCTGATCAAGAGCCTCGGCCTTCAACATGGGTAACAGTTTACTCGGTCGGCTAGCCATCGTTACGAAACGAGCACAGAAACGACTTCGACCTAGGCGCGAAACACTGTCTGGCCATGCCGCGTCATCGTCTCTCTGTCCGGCCTAAACCTCTCCGGCATCTGGATCACCCTCCCCGCCCGGCTCGCAAACATCTCCTCGTACACCGGCCCGGGCACCTCCGCCTTCAGCCGCTTCGACAGCTTCAACTCAAACCGGTCCGTGAACGTGATCAACCCGCGGTCAAACGCGGCATCGTGCAGCGCGTTCAGACAGAGGCCGTTCCGCGGATCGAGCCGCAGCGTCTCATCGGCTGCCCACGGGACGATGTGGCTGGCCCGCAGCAGGGCATCGCAGGTGATGCCCGTGATGCAGCACTTGTAGTCGTGCGCCGCGAGGACCGCCGCGCGGAAGAAGCTCTGCCCTCGCCGCTGCGCCACTTCGCGCATCACCTCCGTCGGCCCAACCGGCGCAGTCCGCGGCCCCTTGCGCCGTCGTTTCGCCCCCCCAATCCCGCCCGCCGCCTCCTCTTCCAGCTCGATTGCCGCAGCGTGCGGAAGCTCGATGACCGGTGAGTTCGCCGCCAGTACATCCCATTTCCCGTAGAACTCCGCCCAGATGTCCCGGTCCGCCTTCGACGTGTTCCCCATCCCGCCGACCCCGCGCCCCCGAAGTTCCGGGTCGAGGCTCGCAAAGTTCACCAGCTTCAGCGACACTGCCGACGGCGTCCGCCCGATCTCCTTCGCCAGCGCGATGATGCCTGGGTTCCGCGCGTGCATCTTGCCAAACGGGATCTGGCAGTACAGCGACAACGCCTTGAGCAACTGCTCCCGCGACCACGCGACTCGTTCCATCGCGCGAGCGTACCAGGTTTGGCCTGCCCCCCAACCCCCTCCCCCACAAGACCTTACAAAACTCTTCCACAATACCAAACATAATCCTTGCACTCCCCAGATTCACCGTGTAGACTCCGTACACATGGCCCCTGTCCCCACGCATCCGCACGCCCGAGCCCCGGCCCACACCCCGGCCCGCACGCAGCCGCGGGCACCCGCCGCTGCGCACGCGACGTGCCGCGGCCCGGGGTCGTGTGTTGATCACGCGCAGGGTGATGTTAGTCGATCGCGGCGTTGTCGGATGCGGGGGCAGGGGTTGATGGCGGTGTGGGAGCAGTGGGAGAGCCGAAGAGTCGGCCGGCCTGTTCGCCGAGGCCCTGCATGATCACGAAGAGGAGGGGGACGAAGAAGATGGCGAGGAACGTGGCCGCGAGCATGCCGCCGATGACGCCGGTGCCGATGGAGTGTCGAGCGGATGCGCCCGCGCCAGAGGCGATGGCGAGCGGGAGGGTGCCGAGGATGAAGGCGAGGGAGGTCATGACGATGGGGCGGAAGCGGAGCCTTGCGGCGTGGACGGCGGACTCGACGAGGCCCATGCCGTGGCGGCGGTTCTCGACGGCGAACTCGACGATGAGGATGGCGTTCTTGGCGGAGAGGCCGACGAGGGTGAGCAGGCCGATCTGGAAGTAGATGTCCTGGCTGAGGCCGCGGAGCCAGACGGCGACGAGCGCGCCGAGGATGCCGATAGGGACGGCGAGGAGGACGGCGACGGGGAGTGACCAGCGTTCGTACTGCGCGGCGAGGACGAGGAAGACGACCATGAGGCCGAAGGCGAGGATGACGGGGGCCTGGTTGCCGGCCTTGACCTCCTGGTAGGATGCGCCGCTCCACTCGAAGCCGTAGCCGTCGGGGAGGGTCTTGTCGGCGATCTCCTGGACGATGCGGAGGGACTCGCCGGAGGAGACGTTGCCGACGGGTGCGCCGGTGATCTGGATGGCGGGGACGCCGTTGAAGTGGGAGATGGCGTTGGGGCCTGCGCGGAGGGAGGGGTTGACGATGCCGGAGAGGGGGACCATCTCGCCGCGATCGTTGCGGACGAAGATGTTCTGGATGTCGGCGGGCTCGTCGCGGAAGGCGGGCTCGGCCTGGAGCTGGACGCGCCAGATTCGTCCGAAGCTGTTGAAATCGTTGACGTAGAGAGAGCCGAAGTAGGCCTGCATGGTCTCGAAGACGCTGGCGACGGGGACGCCGTGGATCTTGGCGTTGTCGCGGTCGAGGTCGACGAAGAGCCGCGGCACGGTCATGCGGAGGGTGCCGTTGAGGTTGGTGAGTCGGCCGTCGGCGCGTGCGGCGTTGAGGAAGTCGTCGCCGACGCGGGCGAGCTCGTCGATGTTTCCGCCGCCGCGGGACTGGAGCTGCATCTCGAAGCCGGCCTGGATGCCGAGGCCCTGGATGGGCGGTGGGCTGAGGGTGATGACGATGCCGTCGGTGGGGGCGTTGGGGCCGAAGAACTCGCCCATGGCCGCGCCGACGAGTGCGTCGGCGCTGAGCGCCGGATCCTCGCGCTGGGCGAAGGGCTTGAGGGTGATGAAGATGACCGCGGCGTTGGTGGCGTTGGTGCGGCCGTTGAGGATGTCGAGGCCGCCGAGGGCGGTGACGTTGGAGACGGCGGGCTGTGAGAGGAAGAACTCCTCGGCGCGGCGGACGAGCTTGTCGGTGCGGTCGAGCGATGCGCCGTCGGGGAGCATGGCGACGGCGATGACGTAGCCCTGGTCTTCGGCGGGGAGGAAGCCGGCGGGGATGGTCTGGGAGAGTCGGTAGGCGGAGAAGCCGAGGATCGCGAAGAGCGCGAGGGAGAAGGCGGCAAAGCGGATGGCCGCTCGGACGCCGGCGGTGTAGCCGGCGGTGAGCCACTCGAAGCCGCGGTTGAACCATCGGAAGGCGAAGAACTTGCGGCCGTGGGTCGGGCGGAGGAGGATGCGGCAGAGCGCGGGGCTGAGTGTGAGGGCGACGAGGCCGGAGATGGCGACGGAGATGGCGATGGTGATTGCGAACTGGCGGTAGATCTGTCCGGTGAGGCCGCCGAGGAAGGCGACGGGGACGAAGACGGCGCAGAGGACGAGGACGATGGCGATGACCGGGCCGGTGACCTGGTTCATGGCCTTGATGGTGGCGTCGCGCGGGGAGAGGCGCTCTTCCTCCATGAGACGTTCGACGTTCTCGACGACGACGATGGCGTCGTCAACGACGATGCCGATGGCCAGGACGAGGCCGAAGAGCGTGAGCGTGTTGATGGAGAAGCCCAGGAGCTGCATGCCGGCGAAGGTGCCGATGATCGACACGGGGACGGCGAGGAGCGGGATGAGCGTGGCGCGCCAGGACTGGAGGAAGGCGAAGACGACGAGGAGGACGAGGACAACGGCCTCGAGGAGGGTGCGGACGACCTCGGAGATGGAGTCGCTGATGAAGGTGGTGGTGTCGAAGGGGATGCGGGAGCTGACGCCGGGCGGGTAGGAGGTCGAGAGGGAGTCGAGTGTGTCGCGGACGGCCTGGATGGTGCCGAGGGCGTTGGCGCCGGTCTGGAGGTAGACGAGCATGAGCGCGGTGGGCTTGCGGTTGACGCGGCCGAAGAGGTCGTAGGCCTGCGAGCCGAGCTCGACGCGGGCGATGTCGCCGAGGCGGATCATGGAACCGTCGGGGTTTGCGCGGACGATGATGTTCTGGTAGTCCTTGACCTCGCTGAGCCGGCCGCGGGTGATGAGCGGGAGGGTCATCTCGACTTCCTGGCCGTCGGCGTTGGGTCGCTGTGCGACGGTGCCGGCGGGGAAAACGGCGTTCTGCTCGCGGACGGCGGCGGCGACGTCGGTGACGGTCATGCCGCGGGTGGCGAGCTGGTCGGGGTTGACCCAGAGGCGCATGGCGTAGTCGCGGGAGCCGAAGACGGTGACGTCGCCGACGCCGGGGACGCGGCGGAGGGCGTCGAGGAGGTAGATGGTGGCGTAGTTGCTGAGGAAGACGTCGTCGTGTCGCGGGTCGTCGGACTCGAGGATGGCGACGGCGAGGATGTTGGTGGAGGCCTTGGTGACGGTGATGCCCTGGCGGACGACCTCCTGCGGGAGGCGGGGCTCGGCGCGGGAGAGGCGGTTCTGGACGTCGATCGCGGCGAGGTCCTGGTCGGTGCCGATCTCGAAGGTGGCGACGATGCTGGCCGCGCCGTTGTTGGCGCTGGTGGAGCTGAAGTAGATGAGGTTGGGGATGCCGCTGAGCTGCTGCTCGATTGGGGCGGAGACGGACTCGGCGACGGTCTGCGCGTCGGCGCCGGGGTAGTTGGCGTTGATCTGGATGGTGGGGGGGACGATCTGCGGGTAGCGGTCGATCGGGAGCTGGACGATGGCGACGCCGCCCATGAGGAGGATGAGCAGCGAGATCACCGCGGCGAAGACCGGTCGATCGATGAAGAACCGTGAGAACACAGGTGGCTCCCGTTCGTCAGGGCGTGGCGGTCTGCTGGATGTGCGGGCGTCGGGTAGGAAAGGTGGAAGATGTAGAGGTGGTGGCCGGCTGCGGCTGCGGCGGGGGCGGGACGTCGTCGGGCGTCGCGGCGGGCGCGGGGACGACATTGGGCGCGACCGGTGCGCCGGGGCGGACCTGGGCGATCTTGTCCACGATCACGCGGTCGCCGCGGGAGAGGCCGGAGGTGATGACCCAGTTGTCGCCGTACCACTCGCCGAGCTCGACGGGCCGGGCGACGGCGGTGGGGACGCCGTCCTTGTCGGTGACGACGTAGACGGAGGAGCCGGCGGGGGTGGAGATGACGGCGCGCTGGGGGACAAGGACCGCGCCGGTGCGGACGATGCCGTGCGTGGTGACGCGGACGATCTGTCCGGGGCGGACGGTGGCCTCGGGGTTGGGGAACTCGGCGCGGAAGAGCGCGGTGCCCGTGGTCGGGTCGACGGTCATCGATTGGAAGTTGAGTCGGCCGATCGCGCTCGTGCGCGTGCCGTCGGGGCCGGGGATCGAGAAGAGCGAGCCGTCGGCGAGTCGGAGGAGGACGGGGATCTGCGACATCTCGGGGACGCTGACCTCGCCGGACTCCATCATCTTCTGCCAGCGGAGGAGCACCTGCTCGCTGATCGAGAAGACGACGTAGAGCGGGTCGAGCTGCTGGACGGTGGCGAGCAGGCCGGTCTCGCCGGGCTGGAGGTAGCTGCCGACGTCCTTGAGGGAGAGGCCGATGATGCCGTCGATGGGGGAAGTGATGCGGGTGTAGCTGAGGTCGAGCTCGGCCTGGACGAGCTGCGCGCGGGCGAGGCGGAGCTCGGACTGCGCGATGGTCTGCTGGGTCTGGGCCTCGTCGATCTCATTGGTGCTGGCGGCGTTGTTCTGGGCGGGGCGCGGGCCCCCGGCCG
>JAEYUO010000134.1 GCA_023432465.1 Planctomycetota bacterium
GCCATCGGCGGGGTGGCGACGGGGGGCGGCGCAGTCGGGGGTGTGGCGCAGGGCGGGATGGCGATCGGGTATTACGGCCGCGGCGGGGGCGTGACCGCGGTGCACGGACTTTCGGCTCGCGGCGGAAGCGCGGAGGCGGTGAAGTTCTTCGATGCGGTGAGCCCGGTGCTGGGGGGAGGGCAGGTGGCAAACTCGCGTGGGTTCATGACACAGTCGGCCGGGGTCGGCTTCGCGCTGGTGATGGCATGCGTGCTGGCGGTGGCGGTCGCCGCGGTGCTGGGGCATCGGAGCTGGGTGGCGAAGAAAAGTCGCGGCGGGGCACAAGGGGCGGTGCGATGAAGCTGTGGGATTTGTCGCCGCGGATTGATGAGGAGTTGAAGGTGTGGCCGGGGGACACGCCTCCGACGCGGGAGGTGTTGTGCGAGCTTGAGAAGGGCGCGAGCGTGACGCTGAGCACACTGCGCGCGACGGTGCATCTGGGGTCGCACGTGGATGGGGCGAACCACTATGCGAAGGGTGCGCCTGGTGTGGAGGGGTGGGAGATCGAGCGGTTCGTGGGGCCGTGCCATGTGATGGAAGCGCGGGCGGAGCGAGGACGGCGGGTTTCGATTTTGGATTTTGGATCTACGATTGCGGATTCACAGAGCGACGGCGGCGTGCAGGCATCGGGCGGCGCGAACGCGGCACGGGAAGCCCGCGGGGAAGCTGCGTTGGCGCGGATTGTGCATCCGCGCGTGCTGATCAAGACGGGGACGTATCCCGACTTTCGCGTGTTCAACGAGGACTTTGCAGGGCTGGAGCCGTCGCTGATCGATGCGCTCGCGGGACGCGGGGTGAAGCTGATCGGTGTGGATACGCCGAGTGTCGATTCGTTCAGCTCGAAGGACCTGCCGGCGCACGCGGCGTGCTTCCGCGGCGGGATCGCGATTCTCGAGGGGCTGGTGATGCGGGATGTGGAGCCGGGCGAGTATGAGCTGATCGCCCTGCCGCTGAAGCTGGCGGGGTTTGATGCGAGCCCGGTGCGGGCGGTGCTGCGGCGGACGTAGGAAGGAACACGGAGGGAGCGGAGCAAGCAGAGGACAACAGAGGAGGGATTGGGGAGAGGAAGGATTTGATCCACGGAGAGCGCGGAGCACACAGAAAGTGGCCCGACGCGCATCGAAGAAGGGGCTGGGCTCCGAACCTGAGGAGAGATGCGGGCGTAACGGTTGCACCCCAAGGAGCGGCCGATGCGAGTGCTGATGATCCTGCCCGCGCTCACGGAGGCGAAGAGCCCGTTCTGGAGACCCATCAAGTACTCTCTGTTTCCGCCACTGGGGCTGGCAACGCTGGCGGCGTACCTGTCTCCCGATGACGAAGTTCGCATTGTCGATGAACATGTCGAGCCGGATGTCCGTACATCCGGCGAGTCGGAGTGGCGGCCCGACCTGGTTGTCATTCAGGCCTACATCACCAGCGCGTGGCGTTCCTATGCGCTGGCGGACTACTTCCGCTCCCGCGGCATCTTTGTCGCGCTCGGCGGACTGCACGTGACCAGCCTGCCCGATGAGGCCGCCGCGCATGCCGATGCGATCTTCCTCGGGCCGGGCGAGGCGACGTTCCCGCGGTTTCTTGCGGAGTTCCGCAAAGGGGAGTCGCGGACGCGATATGACTCGCGCGATCACCCGCGCTCGCTCGCGACGGTTCCACCCATCCGGCGGGATCTGATCCGGCGCGAGCTGTACCTCGTGCCGAACTCGATTGTGGTGTCACGCGGCTGCCCACACCATTGCTCATTCTGCTACAAGGATGCGTTCTTCGCCGGGGGCAAGTCGTTCTACACGCAGCGCGTGGACGATGCGCTGGCGGAGATCGAGCGGCTTCCCGGCCGCCACCTGTACTTCCTCGATGATCACCTGCTCGGCGACATCCGTTTCTCTCGAGCGATGTTCGATGGCATGCGCGGGATGCGGAGGCTCTTCCAGGGCGCGGCGACCGTGGACTCCATCCTGCGTGGCGACCTGATCGAGCACGCGGCGGCGGCGGGGCTGCGATCGATCTTCATCGGGTTTGAGAGTCTGGGCGAGGGCAGCCTTCGCGCGGGCAACAAGAAGCAGAACCTGGGCCGGAGCTACGAGGATGTTGTACGGCGACTGGATTCGCTGGGCGTGATGATCAACGGGAGCTTTGTCTTCGGGCTTGACGACGATGGGCCGGATGTATTCGCGCGCACTGTGGATTGGGCGGTGAAGCAGGGGCTGACGACCGCGACATTCCACATTGCGACTCCGTATCCGGGCACACCTTTCCACGCGGAGATGGAGCAACAGGGACGCATTCTGCATCGCGACTGGTCGCTTTACGACACCCGTCGCGCCGTGTTCACGCCGCGCGGCATGACCGCCTCGCAGCTCGAAGAGGGCTATCGGCGCGCGTACCGGGACTTCTACACGTGGCGGAACATTGCCCGTTCTTCCGCCGCGCACTCGACTCTTGAGTTGAAGGCCAAGCACTTCGCCTATGCCGCTGGATGGAAGCGATTCGAGCCGGCATGGAACATGATGATCAAGTCGCGGCGGTTGATGCGGATGCGC
This sequence comes from Planctomycetota bacterium, assembly GCA_023432465.1. Lineage (GTDB taxonomy): Bacteria > Planctomycetota > Phycisphaerae > Phycisphaerales > UBA1924 > JAHBXL01. The sequence goes on from JAEYUO010000134.1 coordinate 2,574, forward strand.
CCGCTGCTGGAGTCCATCCTGGAGCGGAGGCGTTCATCGCCGCCGCCGCGACCGCAGCCTCCCGAGGAGCGGAACATGATCGACTCGCCTTTGGCGAGTGTCACCTGCACACCGCTCCACGTTTCGGCCAGATCGCGAGCGTCGATCGCCCACCCTGTGCTGGTCGAAGATGTACGCGCTCCCACACCCGTCTGCAGCGACCAATGGCCGTCTGAACGGCCCCTCACACCGTCGCAACCACCTTCACCTCGAAGTTGATCGGCGCGTTGCCTGCCTGCGGGAGCGCGGTGATGGCAATGGTGGTGCGGGTGGGCTGGGTCGGGCCGGGGGGGAAGTACTCGGCCCAGATGCGGTTGAAGGTTGGGAAGTCGCGCGGCATGTCGGTCAGGAAGACCAGGACATCGACGATGTTCTCCCACTTGGAGCCGGACTCTTCGAGCACCGTGCGGACATTCTCAAAGCATGATCGCACCTGCGCCTCGATGTCGTAGTCAATCACCTTGCCCGCGGCGTCGAGCTTCACGCCCGGGATGTCTTTGCTGCCGCGGCGGCGCGGGCCGAGCCCGGCGAGGAAGAGGAGGTTGCCGACGCGGCGTGCGTGGGGGTATGCGCCGACGGGCTCGGCGGCTTTGGTTGAGCGGATGTCGGTCATGGGAATCTCGGAAGGAACACAGAGGGAGCGGAGGGAGCAGAGGCAAGCAGAGAAGAAGCATTCACCGCGGAGACGCGGAAGATGCAGGAATGAAAAGGGTTTGAGCAGGCGGAAGGAGAGGGCGGAGGAGAAGGAAGAGAAGAAAGAGAAGAAGAGGTGGATGGAGGTCGCGGTTGCTGTCAGGTGCGGATGGTGACAGCTTTGGGTTCGGTGAAGAATCGCATGGCTTCGAGGCCGCCTTCGCGGCCGAGGCCGGACTGCTTTGTGCCGCCGAAGGGCGTGCGGAGGTCGCGAACCATCCAGCAGTTGGCCCAGAGAACGCCGCAGTTGATGGCGGCGGCGGTTCGGTGAAGGCGGGAGGCGTTCTGCGTCCAGATGGATGCGGCGAGGCCGTAGGGCGTGGAGTTGGCGAGCTGGATCGCCTGCTCATCGGTGTCGAAGGGCTGGAGCGTGACGACGGGGCCGAAGATCTCCTCCTGCTCGACGCGGCAGGCGGGGTCGAGGCCGGCGATGACCGTTGGCTGGAACAACAGGCCACCCTTGCAGCGATCCGGCAGCTTCGCCGGATCGACGACATCGCCGCCGCAGTGGATTGTCGCGCCGAGTTCACGGGCCATGGTTACGTAGGAAGCGACCTTGTCCAAGTGCGGGGCGGAGGTGAGTGCGCCGAACTGGGTGGATTCGTCGAGCGGGTCGCCGACTTTCAGTGCGCGGGCGCGATCGACAAGGCCGGTGAGGATGCGGTCGAAGATCGATCGGTGGATGAGCAGACGCGAGCCGCAGAGGCAGATCTGTCCCTGGTTGGTAAAGGCGGCGCGGGCGGCGGTGGCGATGGCCCCCTGCTCGCCATCAAGTTCCGCATCGTTGAAGATGATGAACGGGTTTTTGCCGCCGAGTTCGAGCGAGAGACGCTTCAACATCGGGCCGGCGTGCTGCGCGATCCACTTGCCGACGTTGGTTGAGCCCGTGAAGGAGATCGCGGGGACATTGGGGTGCGTCACCAGCGAGCCGCCCGCGCCTGGCCCGGAGCCGTGCACGATGTTCACCACGCCCGGGGGCAGGCCCGCCTCGTTGAGCAGTTCGCCGAGCATGAAGGCGGTCATGGGCGTGACTTCGCTCGGCTTGCAGACGCAGGTGTTGCCGCTGGCGATGGCGGGGGCGATCTTCCACGTGAGCAGGTAGAGCGGGAGGTTCCAGGGCGAGATGAGGCCCGCGACGCCGCGGGGGCGGCGGAGGGTGTAGCTAAACGTTGAACCATCGCCGTCGTGAAACTCGCTGACGCTCTGCGTGCATGCGGAGGCGAAGAAGCGGAAGTTCGTCGCGCAGCGGGGGATGTCGACCGCGCGGGCCAGCGTGATCGGTTTGCCGGTGTCGATGCTCTCAGCGCGGGCGAAGCGCTCGAGGTTGGAATCGATGAGGTCGGCGAGGCGATTGAGGATTCGGGCGCGGGCATCGGCTGGGGTGGCGGACCAAGCGGGGAATGCGCCGGCCGCGGCGGAGACGGCGGCATCGATATCGTCGGGGCCTGAGTCCGGCACACGCGAATAGACCTGGCCCGTGGCGGGCTCGACGTTGTCGAGGTACTTGCCCTGCCGAGGAGAGATGCCGCGGCCGTTGATGAAGTTGGAGAGAGTCTCCATGCGGGCAGTCTAGCCGAATCGGGAGGGGCCACGGATTGGCACGGATGAGGACGGATTCGGGAAGGTAGAGGCGGCCGCGGATCAACGCGGATGAACGCGGATCAGAGAAGAGAGGGTTCAGCGGTACCGACGGGCCACTCCGGAACGCGGTGGATTACTTGTCCGCGGGCATCGAGAGGGAGACTCCGTCGGCGCCGGTCGCCTCGATCAAGATCGAGGCCCGCTCGCTGCCCTTGTTCTCAAACCGCACGCGGAGCGGGCCGGGGAGTTTGTGCGTCGCGGATGCGCCAGGGCCGAGACGGCCATTGAAACCCTCACCTTCCACGGTCTGAAGCGAAGCCTCGACCCACTCGGGGCCGTCGTTACGGAGCTGCACAATCGGAAGGCGGCCGGTGATGGAGCCGGTTGCGGTCGCACCGGGCGGGAGCACCATTCCCATGCTGGTGGAAGACCCGCACGCGGGCAGTAGCGTGAGGGCGGAGACGAGGGTCAGAGCGGCGAGATTGCGGAGGAGGGGCATGGTGGTGCTCCGGGCGACACAGGGATGGTGTGCCGATGGAGGAACGGTATCACGACTCGCCGCGTCGTGGAAGTGAGCTTGATTCGCACCTTCGCCTGCTCCGCAGGCTGAAAGGTGCGCTCCGCAACCATCCACCGGCCAAGGCCGGTGGCAAACGACCTATGCCTGCTCCGCAGGCTGGGATGGCTGAGGTTCAACCTTTCCCGGGGTCGGCTTCTTGCCCCAGCCCGGGATTGGAATGAGCTCGGGGTTAAGTTCGTAGCTGCATTCCGGGCACCGTTTGGGCTCATCCAGTCCGGCAAGCTCATAGCCGCAATCGGGGCAGGGGCGGAGCACGATCGGCGTATGCACTCGAGAACGCTTCCGGCCGACCAGTATGAGCGTGATGCCGATCGGTAGGAACACTGCAGTAACCAGGAGCATCATCAGGAGTTCAGTTACATCCGGGGTAACGCCGCGAGTTCCGGGCAAGCCGTGGATTCGCGGGATGATGCATCGCATCACGATGTTCATCGCCGGCAGCACAATACCAACAGTGCAGATGGATGTTCCAGCTGTCACCCAAGGATTTGACTTTTTGCGAGTGGTACTCAAAGGCATGCTGGAATCTCACAAGCTCTGCGTCCTTCCCCCATCCACAGGCACGTTGATGCCGTTGATGTAGGCCGCGGCGGGGGTGGCGAGGAAGGCGATCGCCGCGGCGACTTCCTCTGCGCGGCCGAGGCGGCCCGCGGGGATGGTGGCGATGGCCGCCTTGGTGATCTCATCGAGCGACTTGTTCTCTTTGGTTGCGCGGGCGGTGAAGAGCTGCTTGAGGCGGTCGGTATCGGTGAAGCCGGGGAGAACGTTGTTGACGGTGATTCCGAAGGGGGCGAGCTCGGTGGCGAGGGTCTTGGCCCAGTTGGCGACGGCCGCGCGGATGGTGTTGCTGACACCCAGCCCGGGGATGGGGGCCTTCACGCTCGTCGAGATGATGTTGATGATGCGGCCGTAGGCGGCAGACTTCATGCCCGGGAGGAGCGCCTGCACGAGGAGCTGGTTGCACACGAGGTGCGAGCGGAACGCCGCGACGAAGGCCTCGGGCGAGGCATCGGCGATCGGTCCGCCCGCGGGCCCGCCGGTGTTGTTGATGAGGATGGTGTAGGCCCCCCCCCCCGCGGCGGATTCGTGCGCGAGCTCGGTGCGGATGGCTTCCTGCACGGCGGCGGGGTCGGAGAAGTCGGCGGCGAACCAGCGGTGGACCTGCGCGGCGGGATTGCCCGCGGCTGCATGCCCGGCAACGTCGCCGCGGACGGGGAGTTCGCGGCAAGTGGCCTCGAGGCGCTCGGGGTTTCTCGCCACGAGGGTGACGGATGCGCCGAGGGATGCGAGTTCGATGGCCGCGGCACGACCGATTCCCTGGGTGGATCCGCAGACGAGGGCACGCTTGCCGACGAGTGAGATGTTCATGGAGAGAGGATAACGGGGGAAGTCAGATTGGACTGGAACTTCTGGATTGGAAGATCGGCGGGAACCGGACGGGTGATCCGGGGCTTGGAGAGCAGCGCGAGCCCCTACCATGGGGCATGGCCGAGAATCCGATTTATCACAGCGACAAGCAGACCTACGGCAGCTATCTGAAGATCAACGAGCTTTTGGGGCTTCAGCGGCCGCGGACCGAGCACCACGATGAGCTGCTGTTCATCATCAGCCATCAGGTGTACGAGCTGTGGTTCAAGCAGATGATGCACGAGCTGGAGGAGGTGTGCGGGCACTTGGATGCGGATCGGCCGCTGCGGGCGGCGCAGCTGTTTGAGCGTGTGCACAAGATCCAGCACCTGCTGATCGAACAGATCCCGATGCTCGAGACGATGTTCAGCGTGGAGTTTGCGAGGTTCCGCGATTCGCTCCGCCCGGCGAGCGGCTTTCAGAGCGTGCAGTTCCGCAAGATCGAGTTCTTCTGCGGGAACAAGAACCCGAAGATGCTGGCGCTCGTCGGCGAGGATGAGGCCGCGAGGGCGGAGATGGCGACATTCCTTGACAAGACGACGCCGTACGACCACTTCATCCGGCACCTGGCGCGCGAGGATAATGGGATCTTCAAGATCCCGACGACGGCGTTGAATCGCGACACCACTCTGCCGCATGAAGAGGATGAACGGCTCGTCGATTCACTGGAGATTCTGTACCGCGCGCAGCACGCTGGCGCGGAGTCGGGCAAGAAGGATGCGGGAGAGCGGTACTACGCGCAGATGCGTGTCGCCGAGCATCTGCTGGAGTTCGATGAGAAGTTCGCGATCTGGCGGTTCCATCATGTGAAGATGGTGGAGCGCATGATCGGCGGTGGGATGGGCACGGGCGGGTCATCGGGTGCGAAGTATCTCGCGAGCACGCTTGCCCGCCCGTTCTGGCCGGACCTGTGGACCGTTCGCAATCGGCTCGGCGGCGGGTATGGCGGTGCGCCGAGCGCGAGCCCCGCGGCGGGGGCTGCTGCGGAGAGGCCGGCGGGCGGCGGCGGGTGTCCGTACGCGGGGTGAGTGAGCCAGCTCGCCCTCGGCGATCTAAGCGGCGACGTCAATGTCCGGCACGGCCTTGCCTGTCACCTTGGAATAGAGCATGTCCGGATCGAGGTCGATTCCACCGGGCCAGCACACCGTGCCTGTCTTGGGACTGATCGAGACCTTCATGAACTCAGCGGGATCATTCCACGCCGCGAATACGCCCTGACCCACCAAAGAGGACAGGTCCGCCTCTCCTTCGGTACCGCCCGTAAACCGCACCCACAGGCGGTATCCAGGCAAGGGCTTGACCGCGCTGATACGTTCCATGTTCAAATCCTATCGCAGTGGATCGATGCGGTCGATCCGCTGTGCGGCCGCCGCCTGCTGCCACGCGCGTGTCAAAGCATGGCGGTTAGCCAATCCCCACTCCACCACCAGCCCGTAGGCCCGCGGCGGAAGTGAGCCGCGGATGATGCGGAGCGAAGAGATTTCGATCAGGGCCTCGTGCTCACCGTAACACGCATGGAAATGCGGCGGAGGGTGATCCACGAAGTAGAAGTAGATCGAGATCCCAAAGAATTCAGAGACGCATGGCGTCGGAGGAGAGCACTCCATTCGATGAAGGCCTGCCCCGCGCCTCAGCCCGCAAACGCCCACATCCCCGCCACCGGCGCCGGCCCCGCAACACCCGTCACCCTCGGCAACGTGATCGGCACACCGTCCGCGCACAACGCGCCCAGCACCGCCATCTCCGCCGCTTCGCGATACGCGGCGGGCAACCCGTGCACATCGGTCGACTCCAATCGAATCGAAGGGCTTTTGCGCGCGAGCGACTCCCGGATCCATCCGACACATGTCACGTTCGCAGCTCCGCCACCGGCCACCAGCACGCGACTGATCGCGCCGCTCGGCGATGCGGCGTGCTCAGCGAGTTGTTCACCAATCACGCCCCCCAACCCCGCGCTCGCCGTCGCGCACAAGTCTTCCCCACTCACCCGCCCGCGCCACCGCTCCACCCATCCACCGGCCCCGACCGCCTCATCACCCGTCCCCAGCGACCGCTCGCCCGATGACTGCCTCAACAAACTCGCCATCAACTCCTCCCGCGCAGCTTCCTCCACCCGCCCAGCCCCCGCTGCCGCGCCATCCTCGTCGAACGGCTTTCCCAATCCCGCCCGCGCCGCCGCGTCCACCACATGATTGCACGCGCAGATATCCATGCCGCGAATATCTGCGATCGACTCCGGCCCAGTATCTCGAGGCAGGAGTGTCGCATTCGCGAAGCCCCCGAGGTTCAGGATGACGCGTCGCTCGGTCGGGCTGCGGAGCCACACCCAATCCGCAAGCGGCGTGATGGGCGCGCCCTGCCCGCCCGCGGCGAGATCCGCAGCGCGAAGATCGCACACCACATCGATCCCAGTCTCATGCGCCAGCACCGCCGGGTTGAACATCTGCCACGACAGCGGCGGTGCGTGGAACACTGTCTGCCCGTGCACAACGATCAGGTTACACCCTTCTCGCTCGGTGCCGAGAAGCGAGTTCACTTCACGCGCATGCAGGAGCGCGAAGTCCCGGGAGAGCGCGGCGATCTCACCCGCGGTCATCGGCTTCTGCTCGGCGAGGGCGCGGAGGCGAGGGGCAAGGTCTCCCAGACTCCCCGAACTCCCGCGAACGAACCGCGGCTTCATTTCCAGCCCTCGCCCTTCGATCTCGACAAGCGAGCAGTCGATCCCGTCGAGGCTGGTGCCGGTCATGCAACCGACGATGCGGCGGGTGCGCGGAGATGCAGATTCGGGGGTGGCTTGGGCGGTCGGTGGAGGCATCGCGCAGAGTCTACTTGTCTCCAGCGCTGCTCGCCGCACGGATCCGCCCCGCCCATGGCTCCCCGCCGAGCTGGGGGTCCAGAAGCTCCAGCCGCTCGCGGAGGCGCTGGGCGTGGCGGGCGCGATCGGTATCGTCGGCGGCATCGGTATCGACCTCGCCCGCGCGGACGATCTCGATCAGGTCGGCCCACGCGGACCAGAAGGCTTGCCGGGCATCTCGCCGGGCTGGGTCGGATGTACGGGCATCGGGCTCGTAGTCATCCGCGACGGTGCGAAGGATGGGAATCGCCGAAGCGGCCTTGCCCTCGGCACGGAGAGCGGTCCCGAGCATCGATCGGAGGCGTGCGCGGTCGGTCGTGCCGGGAGCATCGAATGGAGTGCCGAGGAGGGGCTGGAGTTCGGCGATGATGTCTGAGGTGGGCACAAGATTGGAGGCGAGAGCGGCCTCGATGCGGTCCAATCGGAGCGTGCGGGCCAAGGCCGGGTCATTCCCCGGATCGCGCGCGAACCATCCCTCGGCCATGCGCAGGAGTTGCTGCCGCGACGGAGGATCGAGCGGCGCGGCGAGTGTGCGGGAGAAAGCGGCGGAAATGCAGTCGCCGGTCTGGGCGCGCGACGGGTCGCCGTGCGGCAGTCGTGCGTGGTGCGCTGCCGCCGTTTCCAGCTGCTCAAGGCTCGGCTCGCCGGAGGCTAAGACAGCGGCGGCGATGGCAAACGCACGGAGCCGCGCATCATCTGGCCGCACATCGAGCAGGCGACCGATCGCGGCCTGAGCATCGGCACGCGCTGCGGCATCGGGCCATGTGAAGGCACAGGGCGTCGATGGATCCTGCAGGGGCGGGACGAGTTGGAGCAGTCGCTCCGCGGCGGGAATGGCGAGGCGGGCCGGAGGATCCATCCGCACGATCCGCGCGAGATGTGGCCGCGGGACCGCGGCGTCGGCGGCGAGCATCCAGAGTGCGCGCGCCTTCACGGGAGGCGATGAGTCCTCCCGCTCAACGACTCGCGAAAGAAGGGCCACGCCCTCGGCATCGAGCTTGCCGCCGGGGTTCGCCGCGGCGAGGAACCATGCCCGCGCGAGCGCCGCCTCGGGATCGATCGAGGACCAGGGCGTGCCTGCGCCGGTTGCGCTGCCAAGCTTCTCGTACACCAGCTTTCGGAGCGCGGAGAACTCGGCGATGGAATCCAACTCGTCGGCATCGCCGCATCGACGGAGGACTGTCAGCATCGATGTAGTCGCTTCACGCCGCGATTCGGAGCCTGCCGGTGTTGCACTCGTCGCGTTCGCCGCCAGAAGCGCCGCCTCGGCCAGGAGCAGATCAACCAGCCAGTCCCTGCCGCGGCCGGGAACGGGGAGCCTGGCAGCGGCCTCGGCCATGCCGCAGCGTGCAAGGGCCATGTGCAAGCGAACCCATTCATCCGATGAGAACCGCGTGCCGGCTCCCGAGTCCGCTTCTGGGGACACAAGACTGACGACCCACTCAAGCTGACGGCGCGCGGCGGAAAGATGTTGCTGCGGATCGGGCGAACGAAGCAGCATCGCGGCGGCCAGGACTCGTGCGCGGGCCTGATCGACCTGACCAGAGGTTCTCGTGTCGGCCAGCAGCCTGATCGCTTCGATCCGTCGGGCCTGGCCCGCGGGTGCATATGGATCGGCGAGGGCGGACAGTGCCGCGGCGTGGGCACGCATCGTCGGGATGCGCACGGCGAGCTCTCGCTCGACAAGGGTGCTCAGCAGAGGATCGATCTGCGCCGCGAGTGCAGCCGCGCGTTCGGCATCCAGCGCGGGGTCCAGCAGCCGGGCCTCGAGCTTTGCGACAGCATCGCTCGCCGCGACTTCCGCGCGACTGATCAGCTCCATCGCGGTATTGCCCGAATCGATCACTCGGCGGAACTGCTCGGCCGTCGGGAGCCCGAACATCACCGAGGCGTCATCGCAGTTGCGCATGGCATCGGCAAGTCGGATCGCCGCCAGGTCGAGCATCCATGTCGCCGCGCGGTGGTCTTCGGGCGCGGCTTCAAGCCGGGCGGCAAGCTCCGCGGCAGGGTCCTGGGGCGATGGCGGATCCGCGGAGGGCTGGGCTTGGAGCGCAGCGCACATCCAGGCAACGGACAAACCGGATCTATGGATGAACGGACCAGTTCTCATTCGCAGGCTCTTGCTCGGGCGCGGTTCCCACAGCGACAGACTATCGCGTTTGCCCGGCGATGTCCTCGCTCCGGCGGATGACACGGTATCCCGCGCCCTGGCCATGACGGGCTCCGATCGCCTGCATGATCCCCGTCGGATCGTCGTCAAGGAACTGGATGGTCTGGATCAGCGTGGCGCGTCGACCGTCGACAGTGATCGGAGGGTTCAACTCGTCGAGCCGGGCGAGCGTGGTCTCCAGACCGTCATCCCACACGCCTCCGCCTGATCGGACGATGGATCGCGAAAGCAAGAAGGCAGCATCGGGCTTGAGCTTGAGCGCGGCCTCCAGACCGGTGAGCGGGTTGCTCGCGCCGATCGGGCGAATGTCGGCGAGCCACTCCACCAACCTGCGTTTGGCGGTCGGCGTGGCGCGCATCAGCACCGGCGCGAAGACCTCCGCCCCACTACCGGATTCGGTTCGGCGGAACAGTACCACGCCGAACTTCTGCGATGGCGCGAGCTGCTCGACACTGCGGCGCAGCTCACTCACCACCCGCGGCATGCTCGTCACCATGGGTCCGGAGGCATCGACGATGTACACCACGCTGCGTGCATTGGAAGCCCCGAGACCGGCGAAGCGAACCCCCGCAGAGTCCGATTCCGATGCCGCGGTCACGCCGAATCCGGGCTCGATCGTGGCTTTCCCGCTCGCTCCCGAATCTTCATCATTTCGCCGCGGTGCGGACAGCAGGCTCGGCGGAAGCTCCGCATCGAGGGCCGACGCCTGTGCAGCGACCGTGTTCCGGTGCGGGGCGACAGGCTCAAAGCTTGGGGGCTGTGGATGCAGCGAGGGATCTTTCGTTGCGGCCGGCTCGTGCGCCGTAAGAGCAATCGCTGATTCGTCTCCCTCCGTGCCCGCGACATCTTCGAAGGTGATGACGACTTCGCGCGAGAGTACCGGCGGGTCTTGGGACAGTTGCCAGGCGATTCCCGCCGCGGCAACCGCGAATGCCGTGTGTACCGCGACCGAACCCACGAGCGATGCGACCGCGGCGGCCGGCGCGGCCTTCCGACGCTTCCGAGCCATCGGATCAGAGATCGTCATCATCCCCCCTCCACTTCATCCAGCCCAGGGCACGATCCAGAGATGGGGCCCCTGCGCCGAGCATCGCCACCGCCCCCGCGGAGGCGAGCAGGGAGAGCTGCCAGAGCAGCGGCCGCCATGCGGCGACATCCCAGGGGCTGTGATCGGGCAGGAAGAACAACACCGTGTTTCCTGCCTGCATCGCGGGCCCGATCTGATCGAGCCAGATCGCTCCGATCATCACGCCTGCCAGCAGCACCGCGCCCAGCCGTGTCAGCAGGCCCAGCGCAAGCAGAACGCCCCCGCCCAGCTCGGCGATGACCACGGCGATCGCAAAGTACCGGGGCCAGTTGCCGCTCCCAAGAAAGCCCGGCCACAGCTTCATCTGCGGCTTGCCCGTCGCATCAACGCCCGGATTGGCCGCGGAGTGGATCCGCAGCGCGAGACCCCACATGCGGCGAACACGGACCTCGCCGGAGGGGTCGCCGGGTGTGGAGCCGGATGACGCGGGAGCGTCGGCAGTGGCTGCTTCGCCGGAGACCGTCGCGGGTGCGGTCGCGCCCGGGAAATCGCCCGCAGAACCCGCGCCGGGGTTTGCGGCGCGTTCCGTCGGGGTGGGTGCGACAACGGAATCGCCCGCCGGGACACCATCGCCCGGCCCGGCATCGGGCGGGGGAAGCGGCCGGTCGGGGACATCGGCAGGCTGCGCCGGGAAGCTTGTTCCGGTCGGCCCCGGGGCGGGAATCTTGACGCCCATGGAACTGAGTGTGGCGACCTGCGCAGCATCCACGGGCATCTGCGGGATGATCTTGCCCAATCCCGCCCAGATGAAGGTCATGGCCAGCACCGCGCGGAGCAGTACGGGAGCAAGGGTCGCGCCCAGCGAGCACCGGTGATGGTTGGAGGATCCTGACATGGGTCGCGTTCCGTGCGACAGATCGAGGCGGGAAACCTTGTATCGGCCAGACGGAGCCGCGATGGATCATACACGGAGCGGTCCGGCGAAGTCGCTCACGATGTGTGCGGGCTTTACCGGACTGCGCGACGGGGAACGAAGCGGGCAGTGATGAGACGTCGGCAATGCCGCAGCGGCCGGGCTTGCAGCGTG
>JAEYUO010000006.1 GCA_023432465.1 Planctomycetota bacterium
GGGCCCGTGTGGGCCCCGCGCTGCGTGACTTATCGCTCCGTGGATGGAGCGCAGATATGAGAGAAGTGGGGGGCGCGATCAGCGACGGCGCGCGTCGGGCGAACAACGGGATGTGCGCGGAGGACTCTCTCTCCGGCGCGAGGTTAACGCAGCGGGCACTGTGCTCCGTGGCGATGGGGGGAGAGCACAGGTTGGCGGCGGATGCCCAAGGGGCGGGGCGCGAGGGTTGCGCTAAGAGCGGGGTGGGAGAGGCATCGGTTCAGGGGACACAAGAGGCCGCATCGGCCGAGATTCTCGGAACCTTGCTTGTGGCCGCGGCGTAGCGTCTCGTGCACAGCGCGGCATACCCGCTCGTGGGTCGCCGCCAAGACACCGGCTGTGCCGGCGATTGTCTGATCGCGTCGAGTAGACTTGGCTGCTGAGCGGATGTCACCGCCGCGCACGGAATTTCTACCATGCAAACCAGTAAGCGTGCCAGGAGCGGTGCGAGGGGCCTCCGTGAGGGCATTTCGCCTGCGAGTGGTTTCGCCGCATTCGAGACCCTTGAGCCGCGGATGCTGCTTGCACTCGTGGCGTGGGACGCGGGCGGGGACGGTGAGAACTGGTCGGATGCTCTGAACTGGAGCTCGGATGCGGTGCCGACGGCGGTGGATGATGTAGTGATCGGGGAGAGCGAACTGGTCATCCGAGCCGCGGGGGATGTACATGCTCGTTCACTCACCACGAACGCTGAGATGATCATTCGGGGAAGCTTGACTGTGACTGCGGGGGTCATCGCGAACGCGAGGATTACACTCGGTGTGATCGGGACTCACTTTGACTACGGCGGTATCGCGTTTGATGGAAGCGCCGACCAGATTCTCGGCGGCACGGGCGAAGTTGTCATGGTTCATGACAGCATCTATCCCGGCTCGTTCATCCGCGGAAGCGGTGGTATGACGCTGACGATCGCCGAGGGAATGACCGTTCGCGGGGGCAAGGGACGGATCGAATCGAGCCCAACTGGCCTCATCGTGAATCGAGGGACGATCTCAGCAGATGCGGGGCTCACGCTTCGTATTGCACCCGGTATCCAAGGTGGCCGATTCATTAACCACGGCCGGCTTGAGGCGCCGAATGGAGTACTTGAGCTCTCTGGAACTTGCCGCCTTGAGGCGGACGGCGAGTGGTCGAGCCTGGGTGGGACCATTCAACTCGCCGGCATCCTTGACAACACCGGCCTCACCTTGGCGCTCAGCGAAATGACAGGTGACCTTGAACTCATCTGGGGCGGAATTCAGGGCGGCCGGATCGAGACAACGGGCGGCGCACGGCTCCTTGCCCGCACAACAAGCAGCTACACGCTCGGTTTGGCCGGGGTCCACCTTGCGGGTGAGATGCTGGTCAGTGGCAATCGAGAGGTTCGGATCGGCGGTGGACTTGTGCTCGATGGCAGGATCACGCTTGGTCAGGGCGCTGCGCAACTGGGCGGCGGCAGGCTGAGATTTCTAAGCACTGAGCAGGTTCTTTCCGGCGACGGCGAGATCGTGCTGAACTACATCACCTCACCACACGTTCAGAGCTCGCCCACTTCGCTGATCATTGGGGCGGATACGACACTCACAATCGAGAGTGGCGTAACGATCCGCGGCATGGGGGGCGTGATTCGATCAGAGCTCGGTTCGACTGTCGTCAGCTCGGCGACGATCACAGCAGAGGGGCCCGGCACGCTCGGCGTCTATCCATCGTATGGGGCATCGCTGGGAGTCTTCGTCAATCATGGGCGTCTTGGCGCAGGAGTGGGTGCTGTCCTCGATGTCGGAACCCATGCGTCATTCGGGAGCGGGACGACACTCACCGCAGCGGGCGGCCGTGTCAATGTCCGGAACCTGCCCGACGGGCCTGGCGGCACGCTGCTGTTCAGCGCAACCGAAGGGACGCTTCAGATCGAGAGCGCGACGATGACGGGGGGCGAGATTGTGAGCCTCGGCGGGACGGTCGCTCTGGGCAACTTCGTCACGCTCGATGGGATGGTGCTCAACGCACCGATCGAGATCATAGGGCAAGTCGATGTGCGGAACGGGCTGACGGTGAATGGTGCAATGAGGTTCGTCTACGCTAGTCATTATGCCGGATCTGGAGCGATTCGGTTCGTGGAGACGCCCGCACAGACGCTGAGCGGAAGTGGATTGATCGAAGTCGCTCCTAACGGGCGCGGCCGGATATCGGCGGAGAGTGGAGTCGACCTGACCATCAGCAGTGGGCCAGCTCTCCGCGGACATGACCTGACGCTCAGCACAAGCGGCACTGGAGCGACGCTACGCACTCATCGTCAAGTGGTCGCTGATGTCAGCGAAGGCGAGCTCTCGCTGATTGCAGCTCCGTCAACTTTGATTGAGCTGCAAGGCGGGGTTTCTATTCGCAGTGATGCGCAGATCACCGTTTCTGGCGGCGGTACTGTCCGAGTACCTATGGACTCGTCACTGATGCTCGAAAGCGGCAGGCTGAACGTTGCAGAAGGCGGCGTGCTCGACTTTGACGACCGAGTGGTGCCGCTTGATCCGGCGGTGCCGCTCCGGATCCAGTGGGGCGAAGTTCGCAATGCGACATTGGTTATCACCGATCCAACTGCGCTTCAAAACATCGGGAATCATGCGTTTGACAAGCGAGGAGTGCTCCGTGATGCGCACATTCTCGGCGAGCTGCGATTAGATGGCCACGGAAGTCGGCTCCATTTAACGGGAACAACCACTTTCGAATCGATGCAAATCATGTCCGGCGCGGTATGGGTGTACTTTGACGATAATGCAGTTATATCTGGCGACATCGAGGTGAACGCCAACAATCAGAACGACGGCGGAAAAATTATTGAGATCCAGAGTGTTGTTCCAGGCGGATCGATGATACTTGCCGAAGGGCGCACCATACTGGTGCGGGCTGAGAATAGAAGTTATGTAAGACTTGGCATCGACAACTCATCGGTGCTTATCAATCATGGATCTATCGTACTCGAAGCGAGAGTTGATCGATGGCGGGAACTTACTGACGTATTCGGCAAGCTTGTGAATCATGGTACGATTCAAGTTGGAGCTCGATGTGATTTGCGAGTCACCGAGTTCGAATCAACTGCGACGAGTACTCTATCACTGAATATAGAGACTCTGGTGGCGTCTGATTGTCCTGCGATCAACTTTACGACAGCAACGCTGCTATTTGGTAGCATTCAGGTTCACTTTGGGGATGCTGCTGTACCGTTGATGGGAACGACATTGCGGGTGTTTTTTCATCCAATAGTCATGGACACAACAAGCGGTGTCGCCTGGTCCGGGCTGTCTAGTTCTGACCTGAAAGTAGCGGTCAAGAACATTGCCAGCAGTGGGTATGTGATCGTCACGCACATCGCCGACTTCAACAACGATCTGACCGTGAACGATCTGGACATCTTCGCGTTTCTCAACGACTGGTTTGCCGGTGGCGGCGACTTCGATGGAAATGGGGAGACGACGGTCTCTGACATCTTCGTGTTCCTGAGCGCGTGGTACAGGGCGTAGGGGAGGGAGATGTCCTGAGTCCTGAGTCCTGAGTCCTGAGTCCTGAGTCCTGGGTCCGGGGACCTGGGTCCGGGGATCTGGGTTCTGGGTCAGGAGCTGGTGCCGCTGAGGCCCCGAGGGGGTCGCGGGTATCGCGACATGCTTCCGGATGTTGATGGCGATTATCGGACTTTGGAATTCTGGTGGGGCGGGTGCAAGGTTTGGGGGTGTGGCGGCAAGTCCTTGGTGACGGCGTGTTCCGGGCCGCGGTCCGTGCGGCCGGGGCGATCCTGGCTGGTTCCCGATGGTGGGCGCAGGCGGGGCCGTCGAACAAGGAGCGGTGCGATGACCAGTCTGAACAGGAAGAGTGCGTCGGGGCTGTCGGTGCGCGCGGGGCGTGTGGCGTTTGCCGCGGCGTCGATGGTGGTGGCGATGTGCGCCGGGACGGTGTGGGGTCAGGTTCGCGTGAGCGGGCTGGAGCACATGCCCATCGGCGGCGCGACGTTTGACCCGCCGGTGGAGCGGCGTCTGCCGGTGCGGAACCTGGGGAGCAGTGGGGAGGATGGGGTGGAGGTCCGGTTCAACAGCCGATGGGGCGGTGCGGTGCGGGTCGATCTGGATGAACTGCTCATCCCGTCGCCGGCAGCGCGGGAGATCCGCATTCGGCCGCGGGGGTGGGATGGGACGGTGAAGGGGAGCACGCGGCTGGCGAGCCGTCCGCCGGATGGGACGCCGGGGTCATCGCTGGATCTGGATTGCGACTTTGCGGCCGTGGGCGCGACGACGGTGCGTGTGACGGTGCGAGACCAGTTCGGGAATGTGGTCCTGAATGGGGTGCGGGCGGGGTCGGGCGTGCAGTGTGTCGTGAGCGCGGTGGCGGACGGGGTTCAGATCCCCTCGGTGCGGCACGCGATCAAGACGAAAGGGACGGGCGCGGATGCGAACCGGACGGTGGTGATGGAGTTTGATGGGCTGACGTGCGAGGTGTCTGGGTTGTCGTCGATTCCGCTGCACGAGGTGCGGTCGATTGAGATCAGCCCGGAGACGTGCAGCGCGTGCGACACGTGGCTGGGGACGGAGGCGATGCTGGTGACGGGGAGCGGGGTCTCGCAGTGCGTAGTGTCGGATGCGAGCGTGGGGACGTTTGGGGTGTCGAGCCACGCGCTGGGGCTTGCGTACATCGATGAGGAGTGCGCCAACCCGGCGGACTGTGACAATGTGCGGCGGCTGCATGTTTCGCACCTGGATGCGACACTGCAGGATGGTGTCGCGATCGATCTTGATGATGATGGGGTGGGCGGGAGCGTGTCGTATGCACGGCAATGCTGCCGCGGGCACGTGATCATCATGAAGGCGTTTGATGATGAAGGGGGTGAGGTGTCGCGGCTGTCGCAGGTGGATGATGATGTGTCCGGCGGAACGATCGTGACGTGTGATGCGACGATGACGGGCGCGACGGAGATGCAGGTGACGTTCCGGGATGCGGGCGGGGCGGTGCTGCACAGCAGCCGCGAGCTGACGGGCGTGCTCGCGCTGGCGTGCACGGGCGGGCCGGAAGCGGATGAGCGCCGGTGCGCGTGTGTGCACGGGGTGTGGTCGCTCTCGACGAGCGTGCCCGACACGTATGTGCTGCCGGATGGCACGGCGGTCGCGGGGGCATCGTCGGTGCACTTCTACCCGATTGGCGGGACGAGCACGGGCACGGGACTGCACTCGCTGCACTTCATCGGCAATGACATCGCCGGGCCGATCGATATCCGCCCGATCAACGATCCGCCATCGTCGGTTCGGGTTCGCGGCATTCAGGGCGTGGCGATGGACAAGGGGCTGATCGCCGAGCAGACGGATGGCTCGGTGATCGTGTCGGTGCCGTGCTGCGATGACGATGGAGACAGCATTCCTGACGGGATCGAGATGCGGACGACCAGCGCGATCGGCGGGACGGTGACGGTGAGCCTGGCCAAGCTGATGGAGAACTCGTCGCAGAGCAGCCGGGAGATCCGCATCCGGCCCAGGGGCTGGGACGGAACAGTCAAGGGAAACATTCGGATGTCGAGCGGCGGCGGCGGGGGCGCCGGCGGCTCGTTCCATGTCGAGGCGGACTTCGCCGACATGGGCGCGGTGGAGGTTCAGTGGGAAGCGCGGGATGTGGATGGCGCGCTGCTGGGCAGCGGGACGGTCGCGGGGTCAACGCTGGGCGGCATCACGGTGACGCCGGAACCGGATGCGACGCTGCTCATGCCCGCGCTGATGAAGGCCAAGGAGAAGGCGAACCGGATGAGTTGCTCGATGGTGATGCCGGATGATGACTGCGATGTGACGGGCCTGACGCCGGATGCGCTGCACAATGTGCGGTCGATCGAGTTTGCGCCGGTGGAGCCGGCGGGCAGTCCGCCGTGGTCGGACCTGGATGCGATGCAGGTGACGTTCAGCGGGATGGAGTCGCTGCATGTGCTGGATGCGAGCCTGCTGACGTTCGGAGCGCAGGTTCAAGGCATCCGCGACACTCAGGTCGGCGAGGTCTGCGACGATGGCAATACGTGCGATTCGTCAAGGAAGATCCGCGCTGAGAACCTCGGCAGCTCTGGTCAGGATGGCGTTGAGTTCCGTCTGGGGAACCCGTTGGTGAACGAGGTTGGCATCGGCGTGGACGGCGCGAGCATGAGCGTGGCGCGCGGGAACTGCTGCCGCGGGCACGTGATCATCATGAAGGCGTTTGATGATGAGGGGCAGGAGGCGATGCGGATGACGCAGGGGTCGGATGAAGGCGGGACATCGCACACGATGGAGTTCGACTGGTCGGCGCGAGGTGTCGGGACGCTGACACACATCGGGAGACTTCTGGATGGGGATGGAAACCCGCTGAGCAGCTTCGAGATCACCGGATCGACGCTGGCGTTCGGCTATGTTGCGCCGTGTGATGCGGGTTCGGACCGGGGTGTGCGGTGCGACGGCAATGAGTTCGTGGTTGAGCTGTGCGATGGTCCGGCGACGGTGTTCGTGCAGGGCATGCCGGTCGCCAATGTCCGGAGCGTGAGCGTGACGCTGGCCGGCGAGGCGGCGGCGGTTCACAGCGTGCAGGTCACCGGGAACCCGACGGACTTCATCGAGATCAGCAACTTCGCGGTCATCGAGGGCGAGCCGCCGTGCCCGGCGGACTTTGACGGCGACGGCACGAAGACGGTGGCCGACATCTTCGCGTTCCTCGCGGCGTGGTTTGCGCAGCAGCCTGCGGCGTACAACTTCGGCGGGCAGACGGGTGTGCCGGCGATCTTCGCGTTCCTTTCGGCGTGGTTTGCCGGGTGCCCGTGATCGGGACCGGATGCGGTGACCACGAGTGTGTGCCGCATCTTGAGCGTCGAGTTCTGATATTGGTTGGCCGGCAGGGGAGCAACGCTCGCGGACCGAGCGCCCCTTCCGACCTGCCGCTCCTTGAGCCCCCTCCCCGCATCGGGAGGGGGCTTCTGCGTTGATGGGCGGAAGGCGAGGAGGGATCGCGGCGCGTGGCGCGGGCGAGGTACGCTTTGCCTATGAGCAATGCCGCGAACGGTCTGGTGAGTGCGATGCTGAGGTCCTGGGCGATGCAGCGGGAGTATGCCGGACGGCTCGTGGCGGACCTGCGAGAAGAGGAGATGGTGAGCCAGCCGGTGGCGGGTGTGGTGATGAACCATCCGGCGTGGGTGTTCAGCCACCTGTCGCTGTATCCGCCGACGCTGAGCGCGATCCTGCGGGGTGCGCGGGAGGGGGAGTTTGCCGACCCGATCAAGAGCCCGTTTGGGAAGGATTCCAGGCCGCTGGCCGATGCGGGTGCGTATGCGTCGAAGGATGCGTTGATGGCGCAGTTCTTTGACGGTCACGATGAACTGGCGGCGGTGCTGGGGGCGGTGAAGCCGGATGCGCTGGTGCAGCCGATTCCGCTGAAGAGGTGGGAGCAGCGTTTCCCGCGGGTGGGGGATGCGCTGGTGCACCTGATGCTGGATCACGAGGCGGGGCACCTGGGGCAGGTGAGCGCGTGGCGGAGGGCGGGGGGGCGGGCGGCGGTATGATTGGGTTCGCGCGGCGGGCCTGCGGGCTACGACGCGACGAACACCCCCGGTGGGGTGGCAGAGTGGTCGAATGCGCCGGTCTTGAAAACCGGTATGGCGTTTACGTCATCGGGGGTTCGAATCCCCCCCCCACCGCTTGATGGATGTGCGCGATGTGTGCGCGGCGGGACGGCTGCGTGCGGAATGCGCCGGTGGGGGCATCAGGGCGCGAGGTGTTCCTGCTGCATCTGCACCTCGGACTCGCGCAGGGGCGCGCCGGCCTGCTTGCTGACGACGGCCTCGTCCATGATGTACAGGCTGACGAGCCAGTCCTTGACGAGGTATGGATCAACTTTCAGCTTGCCCGTGACGCTGCCCATGATGAGCAGACGCGTCTCGCCCTCGGCGGGCTTGGCGAGCTTCACCTCGATGGCGTCGTAGGGCGTCGGCGGGACGCCAATGCAGCAGCCGTCCCACTGGTTGAGCATCATCAGCATCTCGTCGGGGCCCTGGGCCATGACGGGGAAGGCGACGTAGCCGGAGACCTTGACCCACTTGTCGTGGATGAGGTTGAGCCAGCCGGGGATGATCTTGAGGCCGAGGCGCGGCTTGTAGGTTTCCTGGGCGGACATGAGGTGTTCCCATGTCACTTCGTAGGGGTTGTCCTTCGAGCCGTCGCCCTTGATGATGAAGCGCTCGGCGACGAGGGTGGTGCCATCGGACTGGCGTGCGAGCGTGGGCTCAGCGCGTGTGGATTCCGCCGCGGCGATGTCTTCGGGGGTTGCGGTGGGGCGTGCGCGTCCGCCGGGAGGAGCGATGGTGGCCGGAGGTGTGCTGGCGGGCGCGTCGGCGAGTGCGGGGGGTGTGGGGTCGGCCGCGGGAGACTCGGCGGGCTTGGTCGCCGGGCTTTCGGCGGGCGTCTCGGCGGGGCCTTCAACGGGTGTTTCGGCAGGGGTCGGGGCTGGTGTCTCAGCGGGAGTCGGGGTGTCCGGCTTGGGCTCGACTGTTGGTGTGGGAGCGGGCGCGGGCGTCGGAGTTGTTTCAGGAACCTGTGGCTGCGCGGGGGTGGGTGTGGGCGTAGGAACTGGCGTGGGAGTTGCCCCGGGATCGGGCTGGCGTGGCTGAACGGGCGGGGCAACCGGGCGCGGGGCGGGCGGCTGCGCCTGGGCGAGTTGGGTGGGTGCGGCGGGGGTCGGCGTTGCGGGGGATTGTCCCGTGTCGAGCCTGCGCGAGATGAGCAGGCCCGCGGTGGCGATGACGAGGATGGCGATGATGGACCAGAAGATGCGCAACAGAGGTCTCCGACTTCCAGCCGAATCGTATGCGGTCGGGGGTTTCAGGCTGCGGTGGTGAGCGCGAGCGGGTCGCGGGTTGGGAATGCACTGACCTGAAAGTCAGTGGCACCCTACCCCAGCGGCTTGAGGTGATCGGCGACGGAGGCGCGGTAGGCGTTGACGGCGGGGATGATGCCCGCGGCGGCGGCGAGGAGGATCGCGCCGGTGATGACCGCGAGGGTGAGCTCCAGCCCGAAGACAGGAGTGACAACAAGGCCGATCGCGGCTTTGAGGGCGGAGGCGCCGGCGAACGCCCCGGCGACGGCGAGCACGATGCCGAGCCCCGCGCCGAGGATGCCGATGACCGTGGCCTCGGTGACGAGCAGGGCGAAGATGCGCGGGCGCGAGCAGCCGAGCACGCGGAGGACGGCGATCTGGCGTCTGCGCTGTTCGAGCGAGTTGTAGAGCGCAAGCATGATGGAGATCGCGCTGGAGAGCATGACGACGAACGCCATGGCGATGAAGACCTGGTCGATGTTGGAGACGATGGCGAAGAGGGCGTTGATCTGCTGGACGGGCTGGGCGACGACGATGGAGGTGTCGCGGCGGAGCTGGTCGAAGACGGTCTGGAGGGAGGCGGTGACCTGCATGCCGGGGCGCGTGGCGACGCGGAGGTAGATGCCGGTGATGAGCATGTCGGCATCGATGAGGTCATCGGCGGTGGTGGTGCGGATGGAGGGGTCGTCGAGCTTGCGGCGGTCGTGGGCGTGGATGATCCAGGAACTGGTAAGGTCGGTGAAGAGGGCGCGGTCGTGGGCGGAGCCGGTGGGTTCGAGCAGGCCGACGACGGTGTAGATGAACTCGCGGTGCTCGTGCGGGGTCATGGCATCGGGCTGGCCGAGCTGGCGCGACTGGGCAATGCCGTGGGTGAGGAAGAGCTCGGAGCCGACACGCAGGCCGGTCTCGCGCGCGGCGGTCGCGCCGACGACGACCTCGAAGGGCTTGTTGAAGGCGCGACCCTGGGCGAAGACCCAGGGCTCATCGGGGTTGGGCTGGAAGGAGGCGAAGAACTCCTCGTTGGTGGCGAGCACGGGGAAGCCGCGGTAGGAGTCGCCCAGCTGCGTGGGGATGGCGAACTCCAGCGGGAAGGAGGCGGCGAGCTGTTCGTACTTGTCCCAGGGGATGGGCGCGCGGGGGGCGTTGGCGTAGTAGATGCCGTTGAGGATCGAGACCATGGGGCTCGAATCGCGGGAGACGAGCAGGTGCATGTTCCCCGAGCCGCGCTGGAAGGCCTGCTGGCCGGCATCGCGCAGGGAGAGGAGCACGAGCATGAGCGCGACGGCGACGGCGACGGTGATCGCGGTGACGCAGGTCGAGAACATGCGAGAGCGGAGGGAGCGGCGGACGATGGCAAAGTCGGTGAGCGCCATGATTACGCGGCCCTCGTGGTGGTGTGGCCGCGGAGGTCGTCGAGACGCTCGCGGCGTGAGAAGCGTTCGGCCATTGCGGGGTCGTGCGAGACGCAGAGGAGCGCGGCGTTGCGTTCGCGGCAGGCGTTCTGGATGAGGTCCATCGCGGCGGCGGCATTGAGCGGGTCGAGGCTGGCGGTGGGCTCATCGGCGAGGACGAGGGCGGGGGAGCAGGCCAGCGCGCGGGCGACGGCGATGCGCTGCTGCTGTCCGACGCTGAGGGTGTCGGGGGTCGCGTCGATGCGTTCGATGCCGAGGGAGGCGAGGAGCGCGGCAGCGCGGTCCTTGTGCTCGCGGGCGGGGATGTCGCTGAAGAGAAGCGCGGCCATGACGTTCTCGACGGCGGAGAAGCCGTGGAGGAGGTTGAACGTCTGGAAGACCATGCCGATGTGCCTGGCGCGATAGGCGTCGCGGGCGGGGCCGTGCAGCGCGTGGATGTCGCGTCCGGCGACTTCAATGCGACCGGCCCCCCCCGCACCGTTGGGCGGGGCGAGATCGACGACGCCCGAGATGAGGTGGAGGAGGGTGGACTTGCCGGTGCCGGACCCGCCGGTGAGGAGGAACTGCTCGGCTCGGCCGAGGCTGAGCGCGGGGATGTGGATCACCCACGGGGAAGTGGGGGATGCACCGGGATACCGGAAGCGCAGATCGTGGATCTCAAGGGCGGGGGGAGTGGGCGTGGACAACGTGCGGCCTCCGCACCGGCCGAAGGAGGGGGAGGGCCGGGGCGGATGCTATCGCGCGGAGGAGCCGGCGGTCGCGGGCGCCGGGCACGCGCAGCGCCGGGTCACCAGATCGCCGAAGCACCGATCAGCAGCCTTCGGGGCGCGCGAACCAGCAGGAGAGGAACGCGAAGATGTCGGCGACCTGCACGCCGTTTGCGCCGTCGAAGTCCGCCTCGGGGCTGTTGGTGAACCAGATGGAGAGGAACGAGAAGATATCGGCCACGGTGAGCGAGTTGTCGCCATTGGCATCGCACGGGCAGGGATTGGTGACGATCTCTTCGCAGGCATCGAGGATGCCGTTGTTGTTGCCGTCGAGCGCGGCGTTCTGCGCGATCTGCTGCGTGTCGGCGATGCCGTCGTTGTCGCAGTCATCCGAGACGCTGAAGCGGTAGCCATCGGGGGAGGGCCAGGTGACGGCGGGGGCGAAGGCGACATCAAAGCAGGTGAGGCCGACGGGCCGCACGCGATACTCGCCCGCGGGCGGGGGCGTTGCGCCGGCGGGTCCGGCGAGGCCGACGATGTGGGAGACGGTTGCGCCGGGGGGATAGAGGCCCGGCGTGAAGAGCGAGGAGGCGTTGACCCAGTTGCCGTTGTCCAGACGCTCGATGACGAGCGCGGTGGACCAGGTCTGGCCGGGCCCGGGCTGCACGGGGCCGTAGCTGTGGATGCGGACGGCCTGCTGGCCGGGGATGGTGAACGCGCTCGCGGGGACGGGCTGGGCGGAATCGTGCGGGGGCTGGCAGTCCGCGCTGTGCAGGCCGAAGGGCGCAAGGCCCACGCCGCCGCCGCCGGTGAGGTCCGCGGTGTTCTCGTAGTAGGGGGGCGGGTTGAGGGTGTTGAGCCCGCCGAAGGAGACGATGCCGGACCATGTCGATCCGTCGTTGTTGGCGTTGATAAGGATGTTGCCCATGAGGCCGCCGGGAGGGAGGGCGATGGTGCCCATGAGCGAGCTGCCGATGCGGATGATCCCGCCGCCCTCGAGGCCGCTGCCGCCGATGGAGATCATGGTCCCCGCGTTGACCGAGCCGCCGACGCTGATGATGCCCAGCGCGGGCCCGTTGATGAGCAGGTTCGCGGCCAGAGCGCGGTCGGCATGGATGATGCCCAGCAGCGAGCCGCCGATCGAGATATCGCGGTTGAGCGAGCCGCGGGCGACGTTGTGCGGGGTGCCGAGATCGAGCGAGCCGGCGAAGTCGCCGGCGACGGAGAAGATGCCCGCGGGGAGGGCGAGATTGGTGTCGTAGTAGCCGCGGGCGGACCAGATGAGGTTGGGCATCTGCACACCGCCCACAGTGCGGGAGGCCTTGAAGTCGCGGCCGATCGTGACGGGGACGCGGATGTCGTCGGTCAGGGTGAGGCTGGCATCGAGGTCGCGCGCGACGATGAAACGCGGATTCCCCGCGGTCCCGGCGAACTCGGCGAGGAAGCGGGCGTGGATGCTTCCCTTGAAGTCGCCGGTGGTGGTCTCGAAGTGGTGGATCACGCCGGTGGGGGCGAGGGTGATATCCGCGGCGATGCTCTGGGCGGTAAGGCGGCCGATGTGACCGCCGATGTTGAAGATGACGGGCTCGGGCTCGCCCTCGCCGGGCATGCGGATGTGGCCGCCGACATCGAGCGAATCGAGGCTGGCGTTGCCGGCGACCTGCACGCCGCCGAAGAGGCTGCCCGCGATGGCGACGTTGCCCATGGAGCGGTTGGCGGCGGTGCTGACAAGGTCGCCGTGGACGGAGCCGCCGATGTCGAGGTTGAAGATCATGTCGGCGCGAATGGCGGGCGCGCCGGGAACGCCGGGAGCGACTTCGCGGTCGTAGCCGACATCGCCGGCGGTGTAGAGCTGCAGCAGCAGGACCTTGTCGTTGCCGCTGGTGCCCTTGTCAAAGCTGCCGATGCCGCCGATGCGGCCGATGGCGGAAGTGCCGCGGATGTTGACGCGGCAGTCAAGCGCGGTGTTGTTCTGCACGCGGACGCGGCCGAGCATGACGCTCTGGCCGCCGGTGATGGTGACGACGGGGTTGGAGGAGACGGTGCCGTTGAGCGTGACCGTGAGATCCCACCGGCCGCTGACGGGGTTGAGGGAGCAGGATTTTTCGAACGTGCCGGTGGTGGAGACGGCGACTGTGACGCCGGGCGGGTCGCACTGGGCGGTGGCGCGGCTTGCGGGGGCGAGCGCGGCGAGGAGCGCGAAGAGGAAGGAGAGGATGAGGGCGGGTCGGGTCTTGAGATGAGCGCGCATGAAGAGTCTCCCGGATGTCGGGAGATCGGCTCATGCGGGCGGGGACAGAGGGCGCGGGCTGGAGGACGGATGTGGAGTTTGCGGGGGAGAGGGGCCGGGCGGGTTGTGCGGGGGGGCCGCTTGATTGAGGGTGCGGGCGGTGCGATCGCGCAGGCCGCGGAAGACAGGGAAGGAGCCGCAGATGAACGCAGACACACGCAGATCAGAAGAGGCAGATGTCAGCCGCGGCTTGACGCGGATTG
This sequence comes from Planctomycetota bacterium, assembly GCA_023432465.1. Classification (GTDB taxonomy): domain Bacteria; phylum Planctomycetota; class Phycisphaerae; order Phycisphaerales; family UBA1924; genus JAHBXL01. The sequence continues at coordinate 13,478 of JAEYUO010000006.1, forward strand.
ACACGGATGGGGGATCAGCAGCGACGGCGACGCAGGCCGACGACGGAGCCGAGCAGGAGGAGCGGGGCGGCGGAGGGGGAGGGGATAGGGACGACGCGGATGTCATCCAAGCCGTAATACGCAGGAAAGGCATGCTGGCCGAACTCGATGAACGAGCCATTGATGTTGGCGTGGAGCGGCACGGTGAACTGGAACCAGTTCAAGCCATCAGGCAACGGGGCGCCAGTGCTCAGGACAACCTGCCCCTCAAATCGTACCTGGAACGTCCCAGGAAAGTTGTCGGGCCGCCTCATCCAGAATGTTAACACATAGTCCTGCCCTGCGGTAGTCGGCAGGATCTGAGTGATGAACCGCAAGTTCGTTGATGAAAGCGCAGCAAAGTGCTCGCCCTCGCTCCCACCACCACCAGCAACCCAAAAGCCCTGTGCGTTGGGGTCGGGCAGAAAGATGTTGGGCGGCACACTCCAACCGAGAAAGTTGCCAGTCTCAAAGCTGCCATTGGTGACGAGATTGACCCCGGCGAGCGAACCCGAAGGACAAAGGCAACAGCCCAGGATGGCGGCAATGAGCGTTACGGAGACTTGGTTAACTGGGCGCACGGAATACCCCTCTGTCAGAGCGGCAAGGTAGGGACCAGATCAGAACATACCTTCGGACATCCGGAATTGCAACTGACCGGTCTAAAGAGGACGAGATTTTCATGCCGCTGAGTCGCATGCCGAGTAGGCGGAGCTTGCGTTTGACGCCCGCTCGTGTTACACCACGCCAGCCGCTTTGTGCCGCCGCCCCTTCCCGCGCTCGTGAGGTGCGGCACCTGTCCGCGGCTTTCAACAATGTTTGCTTGATCGTGGAGATTCCGCATGCGTCAGCATCGAATGGCGGCATTGATTGTCGCCGCCCTCGCGCCTTTGACTTGGATACCGCAGCACGCCCTGGCCCAGAAGGCCAAACGATGCTGCTTACCGAATGGAACTTGCAGCGTGCTGACTGCGTTCGACTGCGGCCAGGCCGGCGGCGTCTACGACGACAACTACGGCGCCTGCGATCCCACTTCCTGCATTGGCAAGCATCATCCAGGAGTTGGCATGAGTCGCGCTGCGGCTCGCCGGATGCTGCGAGAAGGCGTCGTCCACACCGTGTGGTGGTACCCGGCCTGCGGTCACGAGAATGACCTGTTCACACAGCCGGAAACGAACGGGCTGTGGCAGCTCACAGGATCGCATGGACTGATCTTCGCCCCACAGATCCGCATCGACCTGCGCTGGAACGGGCGGTCGCCGGAGGCCTGCCGCGGAGCAAACTGGGACCTCAGCAACTTCCAGACGCACGCCGCATCGGTCGCCGCGGACCTCGCGGCGCAAGTGGCCAGCGCCAAGGCGGCGTTCGACCTGGCGCACAGCAACGATGGCGCGGTGTTCAACTGGTCCGTTCGGTTCGAGGCGCTCGGGACCGCGAACGACTGGCAGGTAGGCCCCGGCGTCCTGCCCTGCTTCACCAATCACGCTGAAGACGTCGCGACGGGCAAGCTGCCGAAGCGCCGGTACATCGCGCAGGGCGGGCGCATCGCCGCCACGGGGACCGATCCCGGCACCGGCGCGCCGACGATTGACATCGTGGATGCGGATTACCAGTCCGCGTTCTTCCAGCAGTTCCCCGCCGACTACTACACGGCCCCCTCGAACGCAACCATCAACATCGGCGCGGATGAGACCCCGCAGACGCGAACGATCGTCGGCTACGACCCGGTGAACAACCGGTTGACGCTTGATGTGGCTTTCTCTGGGAACGTGGTCAACTCGTGGTTCGGCATTTCCCGCTCGGAGCCCTCGCCGAGCGGCAACGTCTGGCCGTGCTACTTCTTCAAGGAGGGGGCGGAAGAGGTGGAGGAGTGGGTGATCGCGTTCAAGAACGCCATGGCAGCGGAGATGGCCGCTCAGTCGTGGCCAGCAGGCGTGGGCGATCCTGTCGCCGTTATCGTGGCGGATGAGGACATCAACGGAGCAGGCGTGTTCGGTGAAGAGGCGAACTACTGGCAGTACTACAACGACAACCGAGCGAACCCGGAACATCCAGACTCAGTGGGTCACACTATCGACGGCGAGCGGACGCTTCAAGAGTGGCATACGGACATGGCCAAGTACCGGTCCGGGCAGGCGATCACCGATTTCACCACTTCGGTTACCTACAGCCCCGCCGATCAGGAGCGACGCTCCTATCTCTCGCTGACGATGACGACGGCGTACAACTACTGGCGCGAGCAATCGACGTGGCAGCACCTGCGTGCGCTGTGGCCAAAGGCCCACTTGTCGCAGTACATCCTCGGCGGCGGGTACGGTGTGACCAACGGGAACATCGCGAACCCAGCTCATCGCATCGAGGTGCCGATCGGGCCGGGCGCCGCCAACTACCACGGTGTCCCGACGTGGAAGGGTGCTGTCGCTTGGGAGGCATATGCGTGCATCACCAACCCGGCGATCCCATTCCAAACGGCAGCAGACGGGGGGATCATCCCCGTGTTCTATCCATCGGCCGAGGAGTTCAAGGCGGGCGAGGTTGTTAGTTTCAACGATCAGTTCACAGATGAAATCGTAGTGAGTTCAGTCGGGGATGCGATGTACTGGGTTGGTGGCAACTACGGCGTGTTTATCCAGTTCACCAGCGGGTTCAACAACACTCGCATCATCCGGATCGACAGTGCCACCGAACTGAACACCGGCGCCTACGCGCTTAAGCTTGAAGACGATCTCTGGGTAGCCGGCGCCGGCGATCCGATCGAGGATGACACGTTCGCCATCATCTATCCCAACCTCCCCGGAGCGCAGGCCCTCGCCCCGCAGAACCCGATCCTCTGGCCGCTGATGGAGACGTTCTGTAACCGGTACGGCGAGCTGTTGGGTGCCGACGGCTTCCAAGCCACGGGCATCAAGTGGGCAGCGGAGCAGGCGCGTGCGCACACGCGTGCGCTGCCCGACAATCCGTACACGGTGTACCTCGGGCCGGAAGGCGCGGACGGGTACTTCGAGCAGGTCGCTTTTAGGGCCTACTACCCGCACAGAGAGCTTGGCCCGATGTTTTGCGAGGACGGGTGGATGGGCGTCGACGAGTGGTGGCGCATCGGCATGCAGGCGGCGGACTACGGCGTCAACGACTTCGTGTGGTTCACGCCGGTGCTGAACAACGACCAGGCGAGCCTTGACTTGGTGTACCAGGTGATCGCGGCGATGTCCTACACCATTTACCACCGGCGGATGAACGAGTACAGCCAGGTCGCGTGCATCGCGGATTGGGACGAGAACGGCGAAGTAGATGGACTCGACAGGAACTTGTTCGGAGCGGAATGGATGTCGGGGTCGAACCCGGAAACGGACCTTGACAACGACGGCATCCTCATCATGGACGAAGACGACATGACGATCTTTGAGGCGGCGTACAACGCGGGCGACTGCGGCGACGTCGACATCGAACCGCCGCCGGAGGGCTGCGATGCCGACTGGTGCGAGGACGGGTCCAAGACGGTGGCCGATATCTTCTGCTTCCTGGCCGACTGGTTCGCGCTCGAACCCGATGCACGTACGTACGGCGGCGCGGCAACGCCGGTGCAAGCGATCTTCACGTGGCTCGCTGTCTGGTTCGCCACCCCGTCCGGACCGTGCACTCCGTGACAGACATTACTGTTACCCGCGCGGCTGAGTTACGCCGAGTTCTTCCTCGGAGACGTGGGCTTCATCGCGGTCGCCCACGGGGGCGGCGCTGAGGGGGCGGATGACGACCTGAGGGGCCGCGTTCGGGGCGAGCTTCTTCTCGCCGCTGCCGGCGTGGGCGCTGCGCTCGTGGACCGCGGCGTTGCGGCCATCGCTGGTGATGCTGTACTGCATGCCGATGGTGGTTTCGGGCTCGCCCCTGAGGAGGCGGTTGACGACCTCGACGCCCTGCATGAGCGTGTGGTCGGTGTTGGAGACCTCGTACTTCCACATGCCGAAGCGGCCGCGGGAAAAGATGCCGCGGGACTCGAGCCAGGGGATGACTTCGGCGAGGATGTCATCGCGCTCGACGCTGGGTGTGGGGTAGGAGTAGTCGGCGTAGTAGCACCAGCGGGAGACGATGCTTGCGCGCTCGCCGGGGTTGAGGAGGCCGGCGTTCTCGAGGCCGGTGATGACGGAGTTGATCACGGCATCGTTGTCGCGGCCTTCGTTGCCGGGGGTCGGCTTGAATGCGGATTCGGAGACTTCGCAGAGGAGGGAGTAGTAGTTGTCCTTGTCGGGCGTCATGTTGGGCGAGTAGTTGGAGAGGTAGGTGACGCGGTAGAAGGGGCAGTTGTCCTCGGGGAAGTACATCCAGCTCTTGGTGTCGGGAGTCCCCTCCCCCTTGGCGCGGCTCTTGAGGCCGATGCCGACCATGTAGCCGGAGGAGTGGAGGAGGCGCTGCGCGGCGGCGCGGATCGAGTCGGGGACATCGCCGGTGAGGATGTCGCGGCAGAGGACATCGAGCGGCATCGCGCTGATGAGCGCGTCGTAGGTGTCGGTCGTGCCGTCAGCGAAGGTGACGAGTTTGCGATCGACGTCGATGGAGACGATGTTCTTGTTGAGCGCGATGTGCTCGGACTCGGTTGCGCCTTTCGCGAGGCCGAGCGCGGGGCCGAAGCGGTGGTAGAACTCGCCGGTGCCGCCCTTGAGCGGGAACTTGAACTGGTTGTTCGGGCCCCAGCCGAAGTCGTCCTGCTCGAGGAGGACGTTGCGCAGCGCGCGATCGACATCGAGCACGGCGACGCGCTCGCCGATCCACTGCTTGTTCATCATCTCCGGCGGGTGCGCCCAGACCTTGAAGTTGTACGGGCGCATGAAGTGGTGGGCGATGCCCTCGCCGAAGACGGCGTCGATGAACTCGCCGAAGTTCTTCGCGGCGGCGGGAGAGGAGACTTTGCCCTTGCCGTTCTGGGCCTTGATGAGGCCGGAGAGGCACTCGTACGCGGCCTGCTTCGGAAGGTAGCGGATGTTGTTCTGGAAGGGGTACGGGACCCAGCGGTCGAACATCCGGACCCAGGATTCGCGGTTGTTGAGGGTGAAATCGGGGCCCATGAGCTTGTCGAAGACCTGGTCGTAGTAGGCGTAGTGGCTGAACATGACGTGGCCGCCGATGTCCCAGGTGAAGCCGGCGGGGTCGGTGAAGGAATGGGCCAATCCACCTATATAGGGGTTGCGGTCGTAGAGGCGGAAGTTCTTGTGCCCCAACTCTTTGAGGCGATATCCGGCACCCAAACCGGTGGGCCCTGCGCCGAGGATGAGGATGCGTTCATCACCAGAACAAGGGAATGTTTTGGGCGCAACGGGCATACACACACTCCGGGGAGGACTTTGACATGCTCAAGACCGGGGAAAGTTGTCGATCCCCGGCGTTGGGGGAAAGGATAGCGTGGGAGCGGAACGCTGCACGGGAAAACGGCGAGCGGCGGTGCGGTGTCGGACTTGCGCGTGGTGTGGAGTGCGCAAGCGCAGAGGGCAGAGGAAGTTGGGGGCGATTGAGGGTGCGCAAGCGGTTTTCCACGTGCGCGGAGGGGGTTTTGGCGTGAACAGGGTTGTTCGCGGATTTCTTGGTGCGCAAGTGTCGCTGCTCAAGAAAGTTGGACATGTGCGCCGACAATGCCACTAGCGAACTCGCGGGGGATTCTGTATGCTCTTGCTTGTCCGCGTCCGTCAGTGTTGCTCCAGACGATACAGACCCACTTCGGGGTCCCTGAAATCAGGAGCAAGGGGCGCGTGTGTAACCATGACGACGCTATGGTATTGTGTGCATGCCCGGATCGGGTCAGTGAGGACCGGCCGGACAAGCAGTATGTGTTGAAGAACATCCCCTTTCTCTGTGAGCCCTTCCGTGACGCAGGGCACTGGAGGTCTTGATGAGCACAGTGGCGCGCGACGGATCGACCGCCCTTGGTGCGTGCATCCGGATCACGGAAAGTGTTTGCGGTCTCCCCGCGGTCGCCACCCAGGATTGGTGCGATCGAGCAGCCGCAGCGCTTCTGGCGATCCATCAGCCTTCGATCTGCGTCTGCATGATCGGCGAGGCGGATTCACGCGGGAACATTGCACGACAGGAGGCGACGGGCGTCGCGGGGTGTTATGTGGCGGAGGTCACCACGACCGTCGGCCGCTCGGCATCCTCTTCGACGATCGTGCCGTTCGATCCGAACGATGCGACGCTCGCGCGGGTCCGGACGAGCTTTGCGCAGGCGCGCGAGCTGTCGTGGGCGCCGGGGCACATCGGGCCGGGGACGGTGCTGGTCGGCAGCCCTGAGCAGTTCGGGCTTTCAGCCAACTGGCAGATGAGCGGGCTGGGCAAGCGGTGGGCGGATGTTCCGTACACGTCGCTGACGCTCGGGCTCGCGGCCCTGGGCAGCGCGCCGAACGGCCGCTCGCTGATCGTCGAGTTTGCCAGGACGGGGCCGGGGCCGGTGGATGCGGAGATGGATGCCGCGGTGCTGCGCGCGGTGATGGTGCCGCTGGCACGTCGCGCGCTGATGGCCGTGGGGACGGATCCGACGGATGGTTCGCACTGGCTGACGCAGCGCGAGCAGGTGATTCTGCAGCACCTGCTGCTGGGCAAGTCGGTCCGCGAAATCGCGGATGAACTGGGCCGCAGCCCGCACACGGTGCACGACCATGTGAAGAGCCTGCACCGGAAGCTGCGTGCGAACAGCCGCGGCGAGCTGGTGGCCAAGGCGCTGGGGCACACCGACCTGCTCCAGCCGCCAGGGACTTCCTCGGTGCAGGTGAACTCGCCGCACACCCAGCCGGTGTGACGGAGCGGGCGGGGAAAGATCGATGTGTGCGTCGGGCCCGGGCAGGTTGCCTGGGCCTTGTCGTTTTCAGGGAGCGGGGGAGCCGGCGGCGGCGACAGGGACTTCCGCCGCGGCGATTCGCCGGGCGATGCGTTCGGCCAGCAGGCGGTCCTCGGCCCGGGCGACGGAATAGCCCGGCTGCATGCCGCGGGCCTGAAGGTCGGGGTCGGTGTAGTAGCTGGAGTGGCGGATCGAGGTGTTGGCGATCTGCCAGCCCGGGCGGTAGTTGCGGTCGAGCACGACGCGGGTGCGCATCAGCAGCTCGGTATCCAGGGAGCGGAGGTCGGTCGGGGGATCCAGTGGGGAAGCGGCGAGGGGTTCGGAGGGTTCGAAGGTGATCCGAACGGTGCGGTAGTGACGCTGGAAGAAGTCGTTGAACTCCTGCCGGACGGTGGACTGGTCCTGTGACCAAGGGGTCGCGAAGCCTGCGGAGCCGCTGGGGGCGGTGGTGATGATGCCGGAGAACGCATCGACGCGTTCGAGCGCGAACCCGGCCTCGCGGAGCTCGTGGCGTGCGGCATCGAAGGCGGCCGCGTACTTGCCCGCGGGGATGCGGAGGGTGGTGTCGTCGACCATGACGAGGTCGAGGGGCTCGGTGGGCCCGGCGTGCCTGGATGCGCAGGCCGGGAGGATGAGGGCGAGGGCGATGAGCAGGGGGAGGAAGCGGGGCATGGGGAGAGCGT
>JAEYUO010000038.1 GCA_023432465.1 Planctomycetota bacterium
GCCCCGACGGGGGAGATGTCGCGAAGCGACAGAGGGGGCCCTCTCCCCCGGCTCCGACGGGGGAGATGTCGCGGAGCGACAGAGGGGGCCCTCTCCCCCGGCCCCGACGGGGGAGATGTCGCGAAGCGACAGAGTGGGCCCTCTCCCCCGGCTCCGACGGGGGAGATGTCGCGGAGCGACAGAGGGGGCATTGCCTCTCCACACTTCCTTCCTTTTCCCTCAACATCAACACCGACCCACCAAGCCCCGGGCCCGCGCCCGGGGCTTTTCATTGCGCTCAGCATCCCGCATCTCACCCCAGTTCGGCTCGACAGAGGGGGTGCGGGGGAAACTTCCCCCGCATCAGCGGTTTTCTTCGCTCCTGCCAGTGATTGGCCACCGACGCACCCGCTCGAGCAGTGAGTTTGACACTGCGCCCTCTTTTCGCTGTAAGCTGCTCCCAATGCCGAGCCGAGCTCCAGTTACCGACGCGTTCAAGAGGCACCGCGCCCGCACCGCTCTCCTCTGGCGCGAACTCAAACGAGCTCCCATAGTTAATCTTGTCGGCGTCGTACGACCATCCGGTGTCGCTGGCGCTTGTTCCCAGGGAGAGAAGCGATGGACTCTCCTTCTCGCGCTCGCGGCCTGGCGTGCCGACGCTGGTCCCGTTCAGTGGACGGACCTAACCGTCCGGAAGCACACTGGCGAACGAGCTATCGCCGCAATGATGAAGTCTACAGCCGACTACGACATTCTCCGCATGCGTGCCAGACTCGCTCTCTCGAACTGCTTTCGCACCCCGCAGGCGTTGCTCTTGCGAGTCGTGGGCAAAGGCAGAGACCGCGAGATGATCGCCGCCGCTGCCACGCTCCGTAAACCTGTCACCGTCAAAGATCCCAAGTTCGGCACGCTCACGCTAAGCCGCGCCAGCGCGAGCTTCGAGGGCCGGGCCGTATGGACTAAGCGCCGCGTCCGTCTCACCCTTGCGAACGACGACATTGGCTCGCCTCAGCAGTCACTGCAGCACGCTCGCAAGCTCTTTGCTGCGCAGCGCACTTGGGAACCCGCGGTTCGTCATCGCATCACCACCACACTCTACAAGCAGTGGAACAACGGTTGGCGCACGGAACTCGATCAGACGCTCAGTCGCGATCAGTTCGCAGCCAAACCGCGGCTCAACTCGATCACCGTCGAGCCAACCGGCTCGATCTGCTTCTGGTTCGACGACCGCGACCTCTTTGCCGGCCACTCCGTCGCCGTCTACGGCAAAGTCAACAAGGGAGTAACCCGTGCGTCGATTGAGGGATAAATGAACGCCACTCCCTCCGCCGCCGTCGCGGCCTGTGCCCAGCCTGCGCCTACGACCTCCGCGCAACGCCCGCCGGTTCACCGTGCCCGGAGTGCGGAGAACGCGGCGCAGCATGATGATTCTGGGCACCGCGCCTTGGGTACCTCGCCACTCCGTGGCGCCACGCGGCACGGAGTGCCGCGCCATCAAAAGGCAACGCGTGTTATAACACCCAGATGGCGACCACATTCCCGCCACGGTTCTCGCACCTGCGGAGCCCGCTTCGCCGCGGCATGCGCACCGCCGGGTTGTCCCTCCTCCTCGGCCTCCTCTCCTCCCTCGCCGCGGCGGTCACGCTCGCTCTTTCCGCCGATCCGCCCGACACGCCGCCCAACATCATGCGGAGCTTCATGGCCCACGGCCAGCCGTGGAGCATCTCCGAATCCGCCCACTTCGGCGCTCGCCGCGCCATGTGGTCGCTGCTCACGTTCGACTCGCTCTACACGCCGCAGGACCTGAGGAGCCGCTTCCCCGATGGCCCGCCCGACGACCCCGCCCTCGCGCTCAGCACCCTGCGCGAGATGTACGACCCGCTCATCACCCAGCGCCCCGGTGGCCGCAGCATCCACAAGCCCGCATCCTGGGGCCAGTTCGTCCCCCGCGCTGCCGCGCCACAGCCCGGCCTTCGCGGCTCCGATTACGGCTTCGGTTGGCCCTTCACCTGCATGTGGTACCAAGTCGTCGGCCAAGATCAGGGCATGCAGGTCATCGGCGCCGAGCTCCGCGGCGGACTCCTCATCAGCGGCCAGCCCGCCACCGTCGGCACGCCGCGCTGCCGCATCATCCCCCTCTACCCCGCCTGGCACGGCCTGCTCGGCAACACGCTCATCTACGCCGCGGCATGGGCCTCGCTCCTCATCCTCATCCCCATGCTCATCCGCGCCAACCGCCGCCGTCGCGGCCTCTGCCCAGCCTGCGCCTACGACCTCCGCGCCACCCCCGCCGGTTCACCATGCCCGGAGTGCGGCCAGATCTCTAAACGCTCGACCGTGCCGGCCGTGGACTGACCGCTTCCATCAGCCATCATCCTCCAAATGCCCCGCCCGGCATCCTCCAAACCGTCCGCGTCAGCGCCGCGCAAGAGCAGACGCCGCCTGCCCGCAACCATCGCCACGCTCCTCGCGCTCGGCTTCTTCACCACCCTCGCGGTCGCCTGGGCCGCTGCGCTCTTCATCCACGTCCCCGGTGACATCTACGCCGTCAAACCAGGATCCCCGCTTAAGGCCCGAGTCACGCAGGGCTGGCGGATGATGACTCCCGAAGAAGAGCGGGCAACTGGCTTCAACGGCCGCGCACACGCACTCACGCGATACGACCGCTTCGCCTCGACCTACTACTCCATCGACCCGCTCACCGCCGGTGGTATCGGCATCCGCGAGGAGCTCGAACGCACACGAGTCACGCCCGAGGCCGTCGCCGGACTCTTCGCTCGATCGATCGTCATGCCCTGGCCCCGCGGCACGCGTCCGTGGCCCGCGAATGACGCGTACATCTACTTCTCGTTCCGCGGCTGGCCGTTCCGGGCGTTCTGGCTCGAGTACGAGCAGCACTACGCGACCAACACCACGGACATCGCCGAGACCAGAATCCACGGCGGCATCCGCGTGAAGTTCAACGACCCGACGAGCGTCTGGTACGCGCCGCCGCCCTCACCCACCGCCCTCCCCTATCGCCCCGTCTGGCCGGGGCTCATCCTCGACACCCTCTTCTTCGCGAGCCTCTGGGCCGCGCTGCTCTACATTCCCCGCGCCGCCCGCCGCTCCCTCCGTCGCCGCCGCGGCCTCTGCCCCACCTGCGCCTACGACCTCCGCGCCACCCCCGCCTCCTCCCCATGCCCCGAGTGTGGACAAATCCGCCTTCCGCAAACCACCGCCCCACAATGACTTAGCCGCAATCTTCGAGAACCTTACAAAATCCTATTGACAGCTACCCGTCCATAATCCATACTTCCCCCATGCTCGCTCTGGGGGTCCAAACCACATCCTCATCCCCGTCCTCCGTCCCCGTGCCGGCCGCTGCCGCCGCGCCCGCCGCCAGCGGCCCCGCCGCGCCCAACTTCGACCCCGGCCTGTCCGAGTCGCGCCCGCCCTTCTCATGCCCATCGACATC
>JAEYUO010000043.1 GCA_023432465.1 Planctomycetota bacterium
AAGACAAGCCTTGATCCCTAATGCGGGGGGCTGCCGCCCCCCGGCACCCCCCGCTGAGGCAACGTGAAGGGTTCAGATGCTGGCGGTGGTGATGATGAGCCTTTACGAAGGTCAACCGTAGCAAGTCCTCTGATGCGAATGAGAAGTACGACGGCCGAGTTCTGGTTGGCCATCCTAGGGTCGGCGATGGTCCTTGCGCTGGCAATCCTCTGGTCGGTCTCGATCGTTCGGCGCGTGACGTTCACTGCGAGCAACTGGCATGCGAGCGCGCAAGAAGGCTCCGTGATCATCGATTACTCTTCGGTCCCCATGTACTTCGGGCAGATGGCCGGCTGGCAGGTCGGCGAACACTTCGAGGGCGGGAGCGTAATCCAACGGAATCCGGGCACAGGGAAGTGGGCGACCACGCCAAGAACGATCGTTCCGCTTTGAATTCCCCTCCTCGTGATCGCTGTCCCGAGCGTTTTCCTGTGGTTTCGAGTGGCGAGAGCGATGAGGGATCCGAAGCACTGTTCGGCCTGCGGCTATGACTGCACCGGAGTTCCGGAGGGCGCGGGTGGCGAGGGCAACGGCGCATCCCGCAGAAAGGTGATCGCGAATGCCGGGGGCTGCCGCCACCGTACCTTGCACGCCCGCTGAACGCCGGAGTGCTTGCGCAAACGACGCGGAGGCGAGTTCGGTCATCGAGTCGAGACGGGGGTGCGACCCTTACAGGGTCGTGGCCGCTTGGCATGGACTTCCGGGGGTCGCACTCGTCGCTTTGCGACTCGTTTGACCCCCGGCTACGAACGATCAGGCCTTCGGCCTGGAAGGCAAGCCTGCTGGGTCATCGCGGGGATATGAAGTGCGTGTATGCTGTCCGGCGAGGTTCATGCTGCTGGAGGTGGCGATGTTGAGGGCAGGGAGGGGATGATGAAGTGAGAGGGGGAGCGTTGGCGGCGCTGCACGGGGACTCGGGTTCGACTCGGATGGGACTTCGATGGGTGAAGCGGATAGACATCGCGCGAGTTCGTGGGATGACTTCGGGGACGATCCTGAGTCGCGTGTGGAGTTGTATGAGCGTGCTGCGGCGATGGCGGATGCGGGGAGGTTGAGTACGGAGGATGCGGCGGAGCTACTTGGCGACTACTTGCGGAGATTACAGTTGCTCGGAATGCGTGTGAGCGGGAGCGAATCGAGAGCGGGCGGTAGAAGTTATGTGCGGATGACGCCGCGGGGCGTTACACGTCTTGTTTGGTGGGGATCGATGATCTTGCTCGCGACTGTCGGATCGCCGATTGTTGCGCCGCAGTTCTGGGGTCTGATCGTCGGTGTCGGGGCATTCGCCGGTTTGGTCGTGATCTGGCGGTTCTTTGTGATGCGACGATACCGAGTTCGGTGGAAAGGGGCCCATGTTGAAATTTCGAGCGAACTTGACGATGCGATAGAGTCGATCGAGTTGCGACGATGTCCAGATTGCCACTACTCGCTGGTTGACCTGCACCCGCGGATTGCGAAGTTGCCGTACAAGGGTGAGGAACTCGGGCCGCGGGCGTGCCCCGAGTGCGGGGTGAAGTGGCCGCTGGTGCCGGGGAGGGTTGGCTGAGGCCGGTGAGAGGGAAACCCGTTGAATCGGGTTGGAATCAGCACTGATCGGTCTTGGTGTTGTTTGCGGGCTTTTACCACGGCTGAAGCCGTGGCCTCACCCCCCATAGCGAGCAAGGCCGATGAATCGGCCTGAAGAGAAGATGGAGCACGGGCGCTATTGGACGCCGGCATCAAGTGTGCGTGACTGTCGAAGTGGCGGGTTTGCCGCATTCGGGGCAGAGGCTGGAGGAGAGGCCGCGGAGGTCGTAGTTGCAGGCGCGGCAGCGATTGTTCTTCCGACGCCACGTTCGCCGCGTCCAAGGAGCGACAATCCACGGTATAGACCATGCGAGTCCGTACACCAAAGAATTTGCTGCCAGTCCGGGCCAATAGGGCCGCGTTGGGAGGGGCTGCGGGTCGATGTACTCGTGATGAATCAGCAGGTAGGGCACCCCGACATCGAGCGAGCTACAAGGGAAGTTGAATCCCGGAAAGCGATTGTCGGATAGGTAATGGCGGGTCAGACAACGCCACGGCCAACCGGCTGCGTCTTCGTACATGCACAGGTTGTACGCTTCCGCCTTGCCCTTGGCTCGCTGTTCATGCGCAACCCAGTCGGGAATGGTATGGGCCAACTCGCGCAGGGAGTGATGACGGACGAGGGACCAACTAGGTATGTACGCGCCTTCACTACCGAGAGCGGCTGTCTGACGGCCCTTCCACGACCAGACGTAGCTATAGGTAAAGCTGCGACCGAACCAGTGGTTGGTCTCGCAATACCACGTGTCTTCATCGACGGAAAAGGGTACTCCAGAAAACTCCCAGGTTGTAGCCGGAGAGAAGGCTGCGCAGCCTAAGGCGACGGCCAGTGAAGTGCATACGCCAAGCAACACGACAATCAGCGATTGGCGCCAATATCGCAGCAGTCTTTCCCCCTTGCGCAGTAGCATAGACTACTTCCCATCAAACCAGTTGTCGCTGACGCTTGCTTCGACTTTGAGGGGGACGCTGAGCTGCATGGCGCTTTCCATGCGGTGCTTGATGAGGGCTTTGGCGGCATCGGCCTGGTCGCGCGGGCACTCGAAGACGAGTTCATCGTGGATCTGCAGGAGCATGAGGAGGCCGGGGGGCGCGCTGCCTGTAGCGATCGCGGACTGGAGGTCCACCATCGCGAGCTTGATGAGATCGGCCGCGGAACCCTGCACGACGGAGTTGATGGCGACACGCTCGGCGAGGGCGCGGCGGGAGGGGTTAGTGGATTCGATATCGATGATGGGGCGGCGGCGGCCGAGCATGGTCTGGACATAGCCGAAGCGGACGGCCTGGTCGATGCACTCCTGCAGGAAGGTGGTGATGCCGGAGAACTTGCGCTTGTAGTCGTCGATGATCTTGCCGGCCTCGGTGTTGGAGACGCCCAGGCGCCGGGCGAGGCCGAAGGGCGTGACGCCGTAGACGATGCCGAAGTTGACCATCTTCGCGCCGTTGCGCTGAGCCTTGGTGACGCTGGCGAGCGGGACGTTGTGGATCTGCGCGGCGACGGCGGTGTGGATGTCCTGGTCCTGCTCGAAGGCCTCGATGAGCGCGGGGTCGCGGGAGAGGTGGGCGAGGAGGCGGAGTTCGATCTGCGAGTAGTCGGCGGAGACGAGGACGTGATCGGGCGCGGCGATGAAGGCGCGGCGGATCTCGCGGCCGATGTCGGTGCGGATCGGGATGTTCTGAAGGTTGGGGTCCGACGATGAGAGGCGGCCGGTCGCGGCGACAGTCTGGTTGAACGAGGCGTGGATGCGGCCGGTGTCGGGGTTGATCTCGGCGGCGAGGGCGACGAGGTAGGTCGAGACGAGCTTGGTGAGCTCGCGATACTCGACGATGAGCGCGGGGATGGGGGTGGCGATCTCGGGGTCGGCCGCGAGCTTGTCGAGGACCTCGGCATCGGTCGAGTAGCCGGTCTTGATCTTCTTGATAGGTTTGAGGCCGAGGCCGCTGCCGCCCTGTTCGTCGGTGGCGTCGGGCTTGTTGAAGAGGGCCGCGGCGAGCTGCTTGGGGGAATCGGGGTTGAAGGTGCGGCCGATGGTGTCGCGGGCGACTCTGGCGATCTCGAGCTTGAGTTCATCGATGCGCTTCTGGAGGCGCATGCGCTGGCGCTCGAGTTCGGCGCGGTCGACGCGGATGCCGTTCCACTCGAGCTCAGCGAGGACTTCGACGAGCGGCATCTCGACTGTCTGGAAGAGAGGATCGAGGTTCATTGCGGTGAGCTGGGGGAGCATCATCGCGCGGAGCTGGAGGGCGACATCGGCATCTTCGGCGGCGTACTGCGCAGCTTGGTCGAGGGGGACCTGGTCGAAGGTGCGGGCATCGGGGCCGGTGCCAATGAGGTCTTTGATCGAGATGTTGGTGCGGCCGAGGAGGGCCATGGAGAGGGCATCGAGGCCGTGGGAGGAGCGGGAGGCGTCGATGAGGTACGAGGCGACCATGGAGTCGAAGGCGGTCGAGGTGGCGAAGCGGGGCGTGGCGTAGGTGGAATGGGAGGAGATGGAGGCCGCTGCTTTCGTGGCGGCACGTTGCGCTGCAGAGGTGGGGATGCTGACCCCTCCGAGGCGGATGCCTGCTTTGCGCAACACCAGCATGTCGAACTTGAGGTTGTGGCCGCACTTGGGCTTGGCGGGGTCTTCGAGGATGGGCTTGAGCGCGGCGATGACGGTTGGTTCATCGAGGTGGGAGGAGGGATCGGGCGAGCGGACGGGGATGTAGACGCCGGTGCCGATCTTGGTGGAGAGGCAGATGCCCACGAGCTTGTCGCGGCGGGGAGAGAGACCGGTGGTTTCGGTATCGATGGCGATGCACTCGGCGGACTTGAGTTCTTTGAGCAGGGCATCAAGCTGTTTGCGTGTGGTGATCGCGCGATACTCGCCGGACTGGGGCGTGATGAGCGCTGCGCTGCTGCCGGTGGAGGCGGAGTCGAAGAGGCCGCCGAAGATTGGGGCGGGTTTCGCGGCCGCGCGGGCGGCGGCGTTCGTCGCGGCGGTTGCGGGGGGCATTTCGATGGGCGCGCGTTCGGGGAAGAGGCCGCCGAGGGTGGGACG
>JAEYUO010000140.1 GCA_023432465.1 Planctomycetota bacterium
AGAACACGGGCAGGATGCCCGTGCCACTTGACTCACACCTCGCGCGCGCCGTCCTGCTGCTCGATGAGGCGTTCGAGCGTGGGGTGGCCATCGCGCTTCTTGACGCGGAGGAGCTTCACGACGAGCGGGGGGACCATGGTCTTGAGGGGGGAGAGGTCGCGGCCGAGGGCGGTCACCTGCTTGATGAGGCTGCTGCTGGTGTAGGCGAAGTCCTGACCGGCGACGATGAAGGCGGTTTCGAGGCCGGCGACCTGGCGGTTGGTGAGGGCCTGCTGGACCTCGCTTTGCAGATCGGAGAGGTTGCGGATGCCGCGGAGGAGGACGGTTGCGCCGACCTGGCGGGCGAAGTCCACCGTGAGGCCGGAGAAGGATTCGACGATGACTTCGGCTTCGTTGGGTTCTTCGGCGGCGATCTGCTCGACGAGTGTCTCGAGCATCTGGACGCGTTCGGCGGGGGTGAAGAGGGGGTCCTTGCCGGGGTTGCGTCCGACGGCGACGACGAGGCGGTCGAAGAGTCGGCGGCCGCGGCGGATGACATCGAGGTGGCCGTAGGTGACGGGGTCGAAGGAGCCGGGGAAGACGGCGATGTGTGCGGAGCGGGCGGCAGCGCGTGGGCGGGAGAGGATGCGGGTGCGGCTGGTGGGCATTGGGGAAGTGTATGAAGGTCCGGGAATGCCGCGGCGCGGTGCGCCGGGGCGGGTACGGGTTTGCCCAGACGGTGCAGACGGAAGCGCGGGGAGGAAGTGGAGGGCGGGGCGCGTGCGGGGAGGGCGTGGGAATTGCACTGTTTGGTGCCGCGACGGGGCTTTGCGCCCTCGTGGGGCAGACCTGTGAACTGACAACCCGAACGTTGTTCTGTGAAAGGCCCGTGTCGGCTTGCCTCCCCGACACGGGCGCTTTCGTTTTTGGGGTGGGGAGCGGAGGAACTCAGAGGAGCAGAGAGAACGGAGGACAGCAGAGAGGGAGGGACGCGGGGAAGAGGGGTGGACTGTGACAACCGCTGCGGGAGAGCATTCATCCAACTCCTCTGCTGAAC
Source organism: Planctomycetota bacterium (assembly GCA_023432465.1). GTDB lineage: Bacteria > Planctomycetota > Phycisphaerae > Phycisphaerales > UBA1924 > JAHBXL01. Next base: position 1,037 of record JAEYUO010000140.1, read on the forward strand.
TCTGCTTGCTCTGATTCTCTGAGTTCCTCCGGTGGCGATCCCCGTATGATGCGGGCATGGCGCATGACCAGATTTCGTCGATGGCGAGCGAGTTGATCGGCCGGCAAGACCCGGAGGTCGCGGGGTTGATGGCCCGCGAGGCGGAGCGGCAGGAGCACACGCTCGAGCTGATCGCTAGCGAGAACCACGTCTCGCCGGCGGTGATGCACGCGATGGGCTCGTGCCTGACGAACAAGTATGCCGAGGGGTATCCGGGGGCTCGCTATTACGGCGGGTGCGAGTTCCACGATCAGATCGAGACGATCGCGATCGAGCGGGCGAAGAAGCTGTTTGGCTGCAAGTTTGCCAATGTGCAGCCGCATTCGGGCGCGCAGGCGAACATGGGCGCGTTCATGGCGACGATGTCGCCGGGGGACACGTTTGCCTCGCTGGTGCTGAAGGATGGCGGGCACCTGTCGCACGGGATGAAGATCAACTTCTCGGGGATCTTCTACAAGCCGGTGCACTATCCCCTGCACTACGGGAAGGACCACCCGGAGTTTGAGCGCATCGACTACGACGCGGCGGAGCGGGTGTGCATGGAGCACAAGCCCAAGGTGCTGCTGTGCGGGTATTCGGCGTATCCGCGGGTGATCGACTTTGCGCGGTTCCGGGCGATCGCGGACAAGTGCGGCGCGCTGCTGGTGGCGGACATCGCGCACATCGCGGGGCTGGTCGCGGGGGGCGTGCATCCGAGCCCGTTCCCGCATGCGCACGTGGTGACGACGACGACGCACAAGACGCTGCGCGGGCCGCGGGGCGGGCTGATTCTGACGAACGATGAGGAACTGGCGAAGAAGATCAACAAGGCGCTGTTCCCGGGGGTGCAGGGCGGTCCGCTGATGCACATCATCGCGGCGAAGGCGGTAGCGTTTGGCGAGGCTCTGCGGCCGGAGTTCAAGGACTACGCCAAGCGGGTGGTGGCGAACGCGAAGGCGCTTGCCGCGGCGCTGACGGAGCGGGGGTATCGCATCACCAGCGGCGGGACGGACAACCACCTGATGCTGGTTGATCTGCGGACGAAGGATGCGGAGCTGACGGGGCAGGATGCGGAAGACTGGATGGGACGGGCGGGGATGGTGTGCAACAAGAACGGGATTCCGGAAGATCCGCGGCCGCCGAAGTTCACGAGCGGCGTGCGGCTGGGGACACCGGCCGTGACGACGCGCGGGCTGGGGACGGGGGAGATGGGGCTGATCGCGGGGTGGATCGACCGTGTGCTGACGAGCAAGGGGAGCGAGGATGTCGCGCGGCAGGTGAAGGGGGAGGTGGTGAAGCTGTGCGAGAAGTTCCCCATGCCTGGGGTGGAACTCAGCCACGTTCCGGAGCTCAGGCCATGAGTTCGCCGGAACCGGTGCCCCCCACTCTTCGAAGTGGGATGCGCAAGGAGTTTAATGAGGCCCCGTTCCGCACGATGGGTGCGATCTGCATGATTATCGCGTCGCTTTCGGGCGCGGCGTTATGGATAAGCGCGAGCACAGAACGTCTCAATCACACAGTTGACTCCGTATTCCTAGTCGTTTTACCACTGTGCACAGTCCTGTGGCTCCTTTACTGTCGATTCAGGGCTGGCTCCTACATACGCCTCTTGTACTCGATCGCCCTAGTGGTACTTGCGTTGCTTAATGTTTCCAGCGCGGCCCTCGTGCGTGTCGAAGCTCGCCAAACCGCGTTGTCTTACGCCATCGTGAATGGAGTCGTAAGTGGATTAGGAGGCAAGGAGGTTCTTATCCACAATCCGACTACTTCTACGTGGGTCACGGGTATTGCGATGCTGCTAGCTTGGATTACGCTGTTGGTCGGAATCTCGTTGCTCTCGTGGGATTACATTCGAGTGATCAACTTGCTCCGCAGAGTCGAAGCCGAAGTCGAATCGTCCGTTCCTCGCCTGCCATCGTGACGGTTCGGCCAGTCAGAGGCGACGTCGGGAAGGTCTGCGCGAGGTTCCCGATGCCGGCCCCCCCGGGTGTCGAGCTCGCCGCCGCACGCTGAACCTTCACCAAGTGTTCATCCCGACTTCACCCGCGTTCTCCACTTTGAGAGCGGCTGGCATCATTGCCACGACTCTTGCTGTAGACTGTGTCCCCCGGTGGACGATGTTCAACCGGGCCGGGTGCAGGATGCGCCGGGTCTGTGCCGACCATGGAGGGCAGTGATGGGCAAGTCTCGCGATGATGGACGTGCGGTTGAACAGGCGGGGGCTGTGCCGTATCGCGTGACCGCGTCGGGCGGCGTTGAGGTGCTGCTGATCACCAACAACGCGGGGCGGTGGATTGTGCCCAAGGGGGGGATTGATGCGGGCCAGACCGCCGCGGACCAGGCCGCGATCGAGGCGTTTGAGGAGGCGGGGGTGGTTGAGGCGGTGATCGGCGGGGAGATCGGGTTTTACGAGTATGAGCGCGGCGGGCGGCTGCACCGTGTACGGCTGTTTGCGCTGCTGGTGCGCGAGCTGGCGGCGGAGTGGGATGAGAGCCACCGGCGCGAGCGGGAGTGGGTTGCGCTGGAGGAGGCGGTTGAGCGGGTGAGGTTCGACGGGCTGCGGGCGGCGATGATGCGGGTGGTGGCGGCGGCCGGGAAGCGGGCGGCGGCGTAAGGGAAATCGGGATCAAGGAGGGTGGAGGACCCGCGGGCCGGATGGCAGCGGAGTGGGGGCTTGCGCGCCGGCGGAGATCGCGCGGAAAGGGGAGCTGGAAATGAGGACCTTGACCGGACCCGACCAGAGGTTCAACATTTCAGGATTCTGGTAGTAACCTGAACGGGTTATTTTCCAAAATAAGGGGGTAGGCGACCACAATTTCCGCCAAAGAGGGCCAGAAGCTTGTAACTTGGGTATTGACCAGCCTTTGCCGATCGTGGATACTGACGAGTTGCCGAGGTCCCTCGTATGGACGGGTCTGCCGCGGCGAATGAGCGGATTCGCGCCCGGGTTGCGCGAGCAGAGTTTGGTTCAAGCTTCGTTTGGGGAGGGGGCACGGATCGGCGGATCAAGAACAGGCGCGTTGGCTTGGCGCATGAAGCGCGAGTCTCGCCGGGCACACAACCGGGTAGCGAGTCCATGGCCACGATCACCAAGAAAGACCTCGTCGACCGGATCTCGGCGAGGATGACGAACTGTCCGCGGGCTGACGTGAAGCTCGTGATCCAATCGTTTCTGGACAGCATTATTGATGAGCTTGGGAAGGGCAACCGTCTGGAGTTCCGAGACTTCGGCGTGTTTGAGGTGAAGGAGCGAGCGGCGCGAGTCGCGCAGAACCCCAAGACGCTGGTGCCCGTGAAGGTTCCGCCGAAGAGGACGGTGAAGTTCAAGGTGGGGAGGTTGATGAAGGATCAACTCGAGACCCGCACGACTTCCCGCCCGGCCGCCCAGGGAACACCACAGGTCGTGGTGAACCCGGATCTGACTGCGAATGGGCGTGTGCCGACCAAGAGCCCGACGACGAACACCTGACCCCCCCCGTTCCCCACCCCCCACC
>JAEYUO010000002.1 GCA_023432465.1 Planctomycetota bacterium
GGTGGTGGTGGCGGGCGGAGGCGGCATGGCCGATAGAGTTAGCATGATGAACGAGGGCACGCACACGTCGAAGGGTCCGCTGGTGGCGGTGGTGGCGCTCATTCTGGCGGTTGTGGGGGTGGGCTGGTTCGTGTTCAGCATGGCCACGGGCTCTCCGGGGGCGGCGCAGGCGACGGGGAGCGGGGTCGGGGCGGGAGGGCCGTCGCGCGATGGGGCCAAGACGATTGAGGCGGGGATGGAGGCCGCGGCGACGTACTCGAGCCAGGGTCGGTATGGGGAGGCCTCGGCGATTCTGGCGAAGCTGGTGGAACAGAGCCCGGAGAATCAGCCGGTGCGGCTGATGTATGCGCAGTCGCTGCTGGGGGAGAAGAAGCACAAGGAGGCGTACGGGCAGTATCAGGCGGCGTTTGCGCTGGATGCCGCGGGGTCTGCGGCGAAGGTGACGGCGGCGCAGGCGAAGCTGCACTTTGAGGCAGGGACGTGCGCGAACCAGGCGGGGCTGGTGGAGCGTGCGGCGGAGCATTACGAGATGGCGCAGGTGGGGGACCCGTCGGAGGCGCGGTATCCGCTGTATCTGGCGATGATGCAGATCAAGCTGGGGGAGGATGATGCGGCGACTGCCAGCCTCGTGCGTGCGGCGAAGCTGAACCCCGATCTTGCGGAGGCGTGGGGGACGATGGCGGAGCTTGCGCTGAGGAAGAACTCGCTGGGGCTGGCCTCGCAGCACCTTGAGAACGCGGAGCGGTTGCAGCCTGAGGTGGCGCGCTGGCGCATTGTGCGGGCGAGGATCCTGAACCGCGAGGGGGACCCGGAGAAGGCGGCGACGCTGCTGCTTGCGCTGGATTCGGCATCGCTGCGCGGGAAAGACGCGATGACCGCGCTGGCGCAGAGCTATGGCCTGCTGAAGCGGCCGTTGGATGCGGCGAAGCTGTATTCGGATGCGGCGAAGGCGAAGCCCGATGAGGCGGAGCTGTTCTTCGAGGCGGCGCAGTGGTTTGAGCGGGGCGGGGATGAGCGGGCGGCGACCGAGCACGCGAAGATCGGCGCGATGCTCGGGCATGAAGGGTGCAAGGACCTGCTTGCCCGCGCGGGGGAGTGAGCCTTAGAGCATTGAGCGGCCGCCGTCGAGGCGGATGACCTGTCCGGTGATGTAGCGGGCATCGAGGGCGAGCCAGCGGACGGTTTCCGCGGCATCTTCGGGGGTGCCGGCGCGCTCCAGCGGGATGTGCTTGACGTATGCGGCCTGCGCTTCGGGGTCGGATTCGTGGCCGGTCTCGGGCCACGCGACGACACCGGGTGCGACGGCGTTGACACGGATGCGGGGCGCAAGCTCGCGGGCAAGCGATCGGGTCATCTCGACCAGCGCGGCCTTGGACATGGCGTAGCTGGAATAGCCGCGGCGCGGCAGGCCGTGCTCGCCGAGGGCGTGGATGTCCGCCATCGCGACGATCGCGCCGCCGCCGGTGAGTTCGGAGTGCATCAACGCCGGCGCGAAGGCACGGGAGAGGAGCAGCGGTGCGAGCGCGTTGACGGTGTAGTCGCGGAGTGCACGCTCCGGGGTGAGGTCGGCGAGGGGCGAGGGCTCGTAGGTCGAGGCGTTGTGGATGAGGATGTCGCAGCGCGGATGCGCGGCGGCGAGTTCGGCAGCCTGCGCGGGGAGCTTCGCGGCATCATCCAGGGACAGGGCGTGCACGGAGGCCTGAGCACCGAGAGCGTGCACTTCCGCGGCGGTGGATTCGGCTTCACTCCGCGAGTTGTTGTAGGTCAGCGCGACGTTGCACCCGGCTCGGGCGAGGGCGATGCAGATGGCGCGGCCGATGCGGCGCGAGCCTCCGGTGACAATGGCGACTGGGCGGCTGGTGTGTTCCCACGGGGATCTCATCGCGTGCGTCCCTTGCCGGAGCGGCCGGAACCGGGCGGGCTGTCGTCATCATCGTCATCATCATCGGGACGCAGGTCGACATCGCCCGGGGAGAGGTCGGAGGGGTCGATGTCGCGGGTGTCATCATCGTCGAGGTCATCATCGGGCGGCAGGCGGAGGCGGCGGGCCGATTCGTCCCATGTGGTGGCCGGGCGGCCGCGACGCTTCTTCGTGAGAGCGGCCTCAGCACGCGAGCGTCGCCGTGCGGACATGAGCCAGAGTGTGGCGAAGACGATGGTGAAGATCGCCACGCCCATGAGCAGGGCCGCGCCGATGCGGAGCTTGTCGAGCGGGACCCTGGCGGGGGCCTGGGCGAGGGTGAGCAGGGCGTTGGCGATCGCCGGGGTCATGGAAAGAGGATAAGCGCGAGCGGGAGAGATGGGGCATCAGTCGCGGACGGCGAGGGCGAGGACGGAGGTGCCCCAGGGGATGCGGAGGGGACGGGTGAGACGCTCTTCGAGATCGCACCAGGAGGCGGCGAGGGTGTTGATCGGTGCGGGCGGGACGCTGAACTGCTCGCTCTTGCGGGCGGCAGCGCGGTTGCGCCGGGCGATGAGCCACTTGGGGAGATAGAGCGAATGGAAGAGGTATCGAACACTGATGAGGCGGGCGGGAGGCTGGATGAGCGCGCCGAAGTGCGTAGCGGTGTAGCGGCGGTGATGGTGATTGATCTCGTCGTGGTGGTCCCAGAGGGACATGAACGCGGGGACGGTCATGAGCAGGCGACCGCCGGGCTTGAGCATGTTGATCATCTCGCTCACGGCCCACTGGTCGCGCTCGATGTGTTCGACGACATCGAGTGAGGTGATGAGGTCGAACGTGCCCTTCCAGCCTGCATAGGCGGGGTCGCCCAGCGGCTGGGTGTGGATGAGCGGGCGGTCGGGGCCGTCGGGGGTGAGGAGGGAGGTGTCGATCTCGATGCCGCGGACGTCGCCAAACTCGCGCAGCTTCGGAAAGAACAGCGCATCGCCGCAGCCGACGTCAAGGATCTGCGAGTTGGGCGGGAGTGCGGGGCGGAGCCGCCGCAGCTCGCGCATCAGGATGCGTTCACGCGAGCGCCACCACCAGTGCCGGCGGTAGAGGTCCGCGTAAAGGCGTCCGTAGTCGCCTTGCATACGACGATTTCCGTGCCGCGGCCGTCGGCGGCGCGGGGGTGAACAAGGTGCTGGCGGATGAGGGCGACGGGGCGACGACGGGTTTCGTCGAAGGTGCGGTGGACGTACTCGCCGACGATGCCCATGAACAGGAGCTGGACCCCGCCGAGGAACCAGATGGAGATGATGAGCGTGGACCAGCCGCGCGGCCAGGTGGGGTCGGCAACGACCAGGGCGAGCGTGAGATAGACGATCGCCGTGAGGAACGAGATGCCGGAGATGGCAAACCCGAGGACCTGCATGATGCGGACGGGGACGGAGGAGAAGCTGAACAGGCCGTCGTAGGCGAGCGAGAGAAGCTTGCGGAGGGTGTACTTGGGCGTGCCGGCGTGGCGGGCGGAGCGTTCGTACTCGACGCCGACCTGCTTGTATCCGACCCAGGCACGCAGGCCGCGGACGAAGCGGTTGCGCTCGGGAAGGCGGAGCATGTCGTCAACGACGGTGCGTCGCATGACGCAGAAGTCGCCGGTGTCGAGGGGGATATCGATCGAGGCGACATTGCGGAGCGTGCGGTAGAAGGCGAAGTAGGCGGCGCGCTTGAGGATGTTCTCCTTGCGGGCGCGGCGGACGCCGTAGGCGACATCCGCGCCATCGCGGATGGCCTGCACAAGCAGGCCGATGGCTTCGGGCGGGTCCTGGAGGTCGCCGTCGATGATGGCGACGACATCGCCCTTGCAGTGGGCAAGGCCGGTGGAGACGGCGGCCTGGTGGCCGAAGTTCCGTGTCAGGAAGATGCCGGTGAAGAGCGGGTCCTCATCGACGATTCGGGCGATGAGGGCTTCGGATGCGTCGCGGCTGCCGTCGGAGATGAGCAGCACTTCGGCGCGGTCGAACCCACCTCCTCCGGAAGCAGCGGTGGAGGCGAGAAACTCCGTGACGCGGCGGCGCAGCTCCGGGAGGTTCTCCGCTTCATTGAAGATCGGGATGATGATGCTCAGGAACGAGCCGGGATCGGGCATGCCGCGGACACTTTACGCGAACCGGGGCCGCGGGGCACGTGGAATCGATGTGTTGCGGGCGGGAGGCTGGGGAAGCCGGATGGATCAATCAACGCGGCGGTCGGACTCGCGGGGGACGATGAATGCCTGGCCACCGGTTCTGACAAGCCCGGAGGGCCGTCCGGCCTCGGCGAGCGCGGCCAGAAGCTGGTCGTCGGAGAGGATGCAGACGGTAGCGGTAGGAGAGGTCTCGCAGGGCGTCGTGGGGAGGGGCTCGGAGTGTGCGATTCGGATGGTCACGGCTGAACCCGGAGCTTGGGCCGGGGGGGTGTGGGTCAGGGCTTCCGAGCCGATGGGGGACGGGGGGCGGGCGGGATCGGAGTCCAAAGGAAGGGAGTGCGGCGGGTGGTTGTGGGCGAGTGGGGCGATCGGGGCGGCGATGAAGAGCCCGGGCACGGCGAGGTATGCCGCGATGGCGAGGACCGATGCCGCGGCGGTCGAAGCGGCCGCGGCGCGGACGGTGCGACGGCGGACGGTGCGCCGGCGGAGGTGCGCGTGCAGGTGATCGAGGATCTCGTGCTTGCGGTCGAGGGGCTGGTTACTCATGGTCCACCTCTTGAAGGCCGTTGCGGAGTTTTTGGAGGGCACGACGGATGCGGCCGTAGGCCGCGCCAAGGGATGTGCCGACCGCGCGGGCTGCGCCGTCGAGCGTTGCGCCGCGGCCGAATCGGAGCATGAGGAGCTCCTGATCATCGGGGTGCAGCGAGGCGATGAGCGATTGGAGTTCGCCGATCGACGCGGGCGCGCCGTCGTGTTGAGTAGCGACTGCACGGCGATGCGAGGAGGCTTCTCGCGCAGCTCGGCGCAGATCACGACGGAGGAGGTCGATCGCGGCGGAGCGGACCACAGCGGTCATCCAGCGGTCGAGGGCATCCTCGCCGGCGAGGCGCGCGAGGCGCGGGGCGTGGTCGATGATGCGGATAAAGGATTCCTGAACTACGTCGAGGCAGAAGGCTTCATCGCGGCGGGTCAGAGTGCGGGCGAGCGCGAGGGCCCGCGGGAACCAGGCCTCGTACAAGGCGGCGAGGGCGGCGTGGTCGCCGCGGGCGAGGGCGTGGAGCATCCGGCCGTCGGTTTCTCGCGGCCGCGAAGCGGGAGTGGTTGATGCGCGCGGCAACGCCCCGAGGCCGGGGCGTGTACCGGGAGCATCTTGGCGATCGGACATGGCGGTGTGCCGAGGGACCGCGAGAAGAAGAGGATGGGTCGCGGAGGTTGCCGTCGATTACTCCTTGGGCTTCTGGAGGACCTGGTCGAGGGTGATGCCGGGGAGCTTGGGTTCGTTGGCTTTCAGTCGGCGTGCGGTGTTGAAGATCGAGACGAGCGCCTCGTGCTGGGCCCGGGTGGCGAGGACTTCGATTGTGCCGGTCGAATCGCCCCCGGCGGGCTTGACGCTCATCTTGCCTTCTTTACCGATGACCTGCTTGACGAGCTGGTAGAAATCGCCCTTAAAGGAGTTGAGGTCTCGGAGATCGTAGATGGCGAGGATTCGCTCGGAGGAGGGGAGGAGCGCGCCGCCGAACTCGCCTTCGAGCACAGCTTGCCGACGCTGGAGCATGACCGCGTGCGATTCGGCTGCGCGGGCGTTGGCCCGGGCGACTTCGAGCTGTGCCCTGGCACGTTCGAGCTCGGAGGCGTTCGCGGAGCCAGTGGCGAAGAGTTTCTCCAGCCTTTCAAGTTCAGCCTGGGCAGGTCGCTGCTCGGAGATCGCCCGGTCAAGCTGGGCCTTTGCGGCCTCCATCTGGGCCTGCATCTCGATCCGTTGCAACTCGGCGTGGCGGCGGCTGGCCACATCATCGGCCGCGAGCCCCCGTCGCTGCTCGAGGGTGTCCGCGAGCTGGGCGAGGACGCTGGAGATGAGGCGGTGCTGGTCCGGCGTGCCGCGGGCGATGAGGAGCTGGGTGTCGGGGTGGAAGAGGAGTTGTGTGGGCGCGATGCGGCCATCGGCAGCTTCGAGTTCCGCCGCGAGCTTGAGCGCGGCGAGGACGGAATCCGCGGACATTCGGAGCGTGGGGTCGTCCTGGGGCATGTCGGACGGGGCACTGATCAAATCGCGCAGCGAGTACGCCTCGCTCTGGACCGGCTGTATTGGAATCGCATTCTGATGCTGTGGAAAGACACGGCCGGGGGCATACTGGATGGCGAAGGTCAGACCCTCATCGCCGCTGTTCGTCATGTTGCGGGCCTCGAGCTGGTGAGTGCCCTGGATGCCAAAGGCGTATCGAAGAGACTCGAGGGCGGTCTCGGCCGAGACTCTTTTGAGGGAGATTGCGGTGATCCGGATGTCCGTGGCCTCGGTGGGAATGATGACGTTGATGGGCGTCTTCGCGGTCGATTCCATCGCGGCGGCCTGGATCGCTCGGACGAAGTCGGAGAGCGGACCGCCGGGGAACTCGACATCGATAATGGGCATCGGTGGCCGGTTGGGATCGGATGCCGCCGCGGGCTGCGGACTGGGCGTCGGCCGACCGGGAACGGCCGGGTTCGGCTGCTGGGCGATGGCCGCGGCGGTGATCGCCAGGGCGGTTAGGCAGGGAAGGGCGGTGAGCGTGGCGAAGCGTCGCATGGGGAACTCCTGTGGGTGTACAGGAGGAGAACGCCGCGGGTGGACGGATTTGGCGCGAATCGCCATGTGAATCTGGAGGAACCCGGACAGGCTCCTACACTCTGCCCCATGCATTACGACGCACACCAGCCCATCATCAACGATATCGAGGCGCGGATCTTGACCATCCGCGACTCTCTTTAACTACGAGACCAAGCTGAAGGAGCAATCCGAGCTGGAAAGCCGGATGGAAGCGGCTGATTTCTGGGATCGGCCCGGCGAGGCGAAGCGGGTGGTCGATGAGGTGAAGGCTCTCAAAGCCAAGACTGAACCGCTGCGGAAGGTGATCGCGGACTTTGAGGACGCGAAGGTCGCGTACGAGATGGCGCGCGAAGTGGGGGACAAGGACCTGCTGGCCGAGGCGGATCAGAAGCTCTTTGAGATCGCGGGTACGGATGAAGAGCCGGGCCGGATGAACAAAGTCGAGCTGCAGTCGCTGCTGTCGGGCAAGTATGACCACCGCAACTGCTTCCTGACGATCCAGGCGGGTGCGGGCGGCAAAGAGGCCAACGACTGGGTCGAGATGCTCTTCCGGATGTACATCTTCTATTGCGAGAAGATGGGCTTTGCGATGGAGGAGACATCCAAGATCTTCGGGACCGAGGTGGGGATCGACTCGGTCACACTGCATGTGAAGGGGGCATTTGCGTACGGCTACCTGAACACGGAGCGCGGCACGCACCGGCTGGCCCGGGTGAGCCCGTTCAACGCCGAGGGCAAGCGACAGACCAGCTTTGCGACGGTGGATGTGGTGCCGGAGATCGAGGAGACCAAGGTCACGATCCCCGAGAAGGACATGGACATCGTCGTGTTTGCGCGCTCCAGCGGCCCGGGCGGGCAGAACGTGAACAAGGTCGCAACCGCGGTGCGGCTGACCCACATCCCGACGGGTATCCAGATCACGACGAACACGTACAAGGAACAGCTCCAGAATCGGTCCGCGGCGATCGCTCTCTTGCAGGCCAAGCTGGAGATTCTCGAAGAGGAGCGGCGGGCCAAGGAGCTCGCGGCCGCAACTGGGGGAGCGGTCGAGATGGGCTGGGGGACGCAGATCCGGTCGTACGTCTTCTACGACAACCGCGTGAAGGACCACCGGACGAATGTGGAATCGCGGGACTACGAGGCGGTGCTCCGCGGCGAGATTCAGCCGTTTGTCGATGCGGAACTGAAGCGGCGGATGAAGGCCAAGAGCGGCGCGGCTCAGTGAGCCGAGACCGGCTCGGCGTGTCCGCCCGCCCTAGAGCAGCGGCCCCAGCAGCTGTGCCGCGTTATCGCGGAAGACGTGCCAGTGCGGACGCTTGCGCCACTCATCGAGGTGGATCTCGTAGGAGTCGGACAGGTAGCTTGTCTGCATGAAGCGCATCTCGCTGGCGAAGTCGTCGTCGTAGACGAAGACGGTCACCTCGAAGTTCAGCCAGAACGAGCGGGCATCAAAGTTGGTCGAACCGATGAGGCCGAACTTGCGGTCGACGGTGATGGTCTTGCTGTGGAGCAGGCCGCCGCGGTAGTGCCGGATCTTGACGCCAGCATCGAGCAGGTCGGCATAGTGTGAACGGCTGGCGGCGGCGACGATCCAGGAATCGGACTCCGAGGGCATGACGAGCGTGACATCCACGCCGCGGCGTGCGGCGGACTGAAGGGCCTTGCTGAGGGCTTCATCGGGGACGAAGTAGGGCGTGGTCATCAACAGTTCTTCGCGGGCGAGGTAGACCGTGGTAAGGAGCGCCTGGTGGATGGCATCGGGCGCCGGCCCGGGTCCGGAGGGGATGATCTGCACGGCGGAGGTGTGGCCGCGCTGCTTGCGGGTGTCGGGGATGTACTTCGCAAGGTCATCGAACCGCTCATCGGAATCGAGGAGCCAGTCGTGCAGGAAGACGACGGCAAGCGCGCCCGCTGCCGGGCCGGCGATCCGGACGGTGGCGTCGATGTACAGGCCGGACTTCCAGATCCAACCGACCCGGAAGGCCGCGTCGGTCATGTTGTGGCTGCCGCAGTAAGCGATCTTGCCGTCGATGATGGCGATCTTGCGGTGGTTGCGGAGGTCGATGCGCTCGAGGAACATGCGCGTGATGCCGACGGGAAGGGCCTCAACGACTCTGACTCCACCTTCACGCAGCCTGCCGACGTGGCTGCCGCGGAGAAAGTGCTTGGCGCCGACTGCATCGACGAGGACTCGGCATTCGACGCCGCGGGCCGCGGCGCGGAGGAGGGCTTCGATGAGGTCCTCGACGGGGCCGGGGTTGTCCTTCTGCCAGATGTAGTAGAGGAGGTGGATGTGGGAGGTTGCGTTGTCGATGTCCTTGATCAGCGAGGAGATCATGCCGTGGACATCACCCAGGAGCGTGAGATTGTTGCCCTTGAGCGGCGGCAGGCCGCTGACGGCGGTGCCGAAGCGGGCGACGGGGGCCCAGAGGGCGGGGTCGTCGCCGTCTTCCTGCATGTCGTGTTGCTGGTGCTTCCAGAGCGTGCCCGCGCGGGCATCGAGCTCCTGCGAAAGTTGGAGGTAGCGGCGCAGACGGCGCGATCCGAGCCGGCTTTCGCCGATGAGGAAGTAGAGGAACGCCCCGAAGAACGGGATGAACGCCAGCACGACCAGCCACATGAGCGAGACGGTGACGGGCCGGCGGGTGTAGATGATCCGCGCTGCGACGCTGATGCGGATGATCAGGTCAATCGCAATGATCCAGAGCGGGATGGCGGAGAAGTCCGGCATGCGGTCGGTCCCACGGTCATGCGAACGCGGACACGCGGTTCAGCTTTCGGTGCAGCCGGATGGTAGGGGAACGGGAACCGTATCAGGTTGACAGCGCTTTGAATGCGCTGAGCACACGATCGCGGACGGTGGCGCGATCGACGATGGGCTCGGGGTAGTCCAGTTGGGTGCGGAGGAGCGCGGGGAGGTCGGAGGGGTCGTGGATCTCGCCTCCCCCATCTTCGCCGCCGTGGAGGTCGGCGAGTTCCGGGACGTAGCGGCGGATGTAGTCGCCGGAGGCATCGAACTTGCGCGACTGGCTGACGGGGTTGAAGATCCGGAAGTAGGGGGCGGCATCGGTGCCGGTGGAGGCGGACCACTGCCAGCCGCCGTTGTTCTGCGAGAGGTCGGCATCGATGAGGTGCTGCATGAAGTGCTGCTCACCCCAGCGCCAGTTGATGAACAGGTCCTTGGTGAGGTACATGGCGGTGATCATGCGGACGCGGTTGTGCATCCAGCCGGTGGTGAGGAGTTGGCGCATACCGGCATCGACGATGGGCACGCCGGTGCGGCCCTCGCGCCACGCATCGAAGTGCGACTGGTTGTTGGACCACTCGATGCGGTCGGTCGCGGGCTTGAACGCGCGGCCCATGCAGACACGCGGGAAGCCCACGAGGATGTGCTTGTAGAACTCGCGCCAGACAAGTTCGCTGATCCAGTGCGTCTGGCCGGCGCGGTTGGGCTTGGGGTTGTCGAGCTTGCCCTCGTTGGCCTCGAGCGCGGCGTGCAGGCAGGTGCGGGGGGAGATCGCACCGATCGCGAGATAGGGGGAGAGCTTGCTGGTGCCATCTTCCGCAGGGAAGTCGCGATAGTGCTTGTACTGCGTCAGCGGCTTGCCGGAGAAGAGTTGCAGCCTCGCAATCGCGGCATCTTCGCCCGCGGGCCAGAGGTCATCGGGCACATGGGTGTCGAAGCCTGGGAGGGATTCGGGGATGGCGGAGGGCGCGATGTCGAGCCTGGGCTGCCTTGTTGGCGCGGGCAACGGCGGGACCATGCCGCGGTCTTCGACGACCTTGTACCACGCCTTCTTGAAGGGCGTGAAGACGGTGTAGAAGCGGTCCTCGCCCGTGCGGACAGAGCCGGGCTCGAGGATGCACTGGTCATCGACGGCATGAACCTCGATGTTGTCCTTGGCGAGCCGCGCGGCGACGGCGGCATCGCGCTGCTGCTCGTTGACCTCGTACTCGCGGGCGTAGTACAGCGCGGTGCAGCGGTGCCTCGCGGCGAGCCTTGCGAGGACTTCGGGCGCATCGTCGAAGGTGTCGGCGCGCTCGACGATCAGCGGGATGTTGAGCTTGGCGAGCGCGGCGGAGAGCTCACGCAGCGTGCGGAGGATGAAGCGGACCTTGGTTCCGCCCCAGTCGTGCTGCTTCCACTGCGCGGGGGCGAGGAGGAAGACGCCGATGACGCCGGAGTCTCCGGCGGCGGAACACGCCGCGGCGAGGGCGCGGTGGTCGTGGGTACGGAGATCGGAACGGAACCAGACGAGGGACTTCATGAAGAGCGCTCCAGTCTGGGGGATTCGTTCATCGTGCGCGGCTGGATTCGGCGGAGGAGGAGCCAGATGGCCCACGCCGCGAGAGCGCCGAGCGTGAGGGCGAGAAGATCCGGGGCGTGGAAGACCTCGCCGAAAATGAGGCGAAGCAACGGGTGGAGCGAGGAGAGATACCGCGGGATGTCGGTGAGCTGGGCGAACTCGACGGACCAGGAGATAAACAGGCAAAGTGCGAGCGCGGTGGCGGAACGCATCCGCGGCGCCATGGTCAGCAGCAGGAAGTAGACGCTGGTGGCCCAGAGCGCGACGCCGAGGTACTTGGCGGGTGCGCCGGTGAGAACCTCGCGGGTGAGCAGGCCGAGGGCGATGGTCGCGCACCACAGCGCGACGGGCAGAACTCGCTCGCGTAGGGCAACCGGAATGTCGATGCTGGCCATGGCGATGCGGCGATCACGCCCTTGCAGGTCCGAGCAACACTTCCGGCTCTTGCAGGAGCCGGATGATCTCCGCCAGCGCGAGCGCCGCCGTTGCGCCGTCGACGACGCGGTGGTCGCAGGCGAGGCTCAGCGGCAGCAGGTTGCCGACGAAGATGCCGCCGTTGCGGACGACCGGCGCGGGGCGTGCGCGGCCGACGCCCAGGATGCCGACCTCGGGGTAGTTGATGATCGGCGTGGCGAAGCGGCCCGCGTGCGAGCCGACGTTGCTGATCGTGAACGTCGAGCCCATGAGCTGCTCGCGCGAGGCCGTGCGGCTGCGAGCAGCCTCGGCGATGTGCGCGATGTGGCGGCCGATTTCCAGCACGCCGAGGGCGTCGCAGTCGCGGATGACCGGGACCATCAGACCGTTCTCGGTGTCCGCGGCGATCCCCAGGTGCACAGCGCGGTGCTGCACGATCGCGGCCTCGTAGTTCGCATCGCTGGGCTTCTCATCGACGGTCGCGTTCATCGCGCGGAAGCGCGAGTCGGTAAGCACCCGGCAGACCGCCGCGGCGACAAACGGGAGGAACGAGAGCTTCTCGCCGCTGGCCGCGCCGAGCTTCTTGCGGAGACCGTCGAGGGCTGAGACATCGGCCTCATCCATGACGTTGAAGTGGACTGCCTGGTTGACGCTCTCGCGCAGGCGGTTGGCGATGGTGCGGCGCACGCCGCGGAACGGCACGCGGACGGAAGCCTCGCCGGCGGGGAAACTCGCGACCTCGCGGCGGACGGGGGCCGGCGTGCTGCGCGGCGAATCCACCACGCGGGAGTGCGGCTCACTGCGGTCGGCGGGGGCCACATCGGGGTAGCCGCGACCGGGTGCCTTCGCGGCCGCACGTCCCCCGCCCGAGGCCGCAGCGCGGACATCCTTCTCGGTGACGCGGCCTGCGATGCCTGTGCCGACGCAGGAGTTGAGATCGACGCCGAGATCGCGGGCGATACGGCGAACGGCGGGAGTCGCAAGGACCTTCCCGGCCTCGGCGGTCACGCCGCCGATCGCGCCGGACATCTTGCCGACGACGGTGCCGTCATCTTCGCGGGCGGCTGGGGCTGCCTCGGGCTCGGATTTGGGGTGGTGAGAGCCGTTTTGTGCGCCCCCCCCGGTTGATCCCCCGGTTTTGGCGGGCTTGGGTTCGGGAGCGGGGCTGGAGGTTGACCCTGCGCCGCCTTCGTAGGTGACCAGCGGGTTGCCGACGTGCTGGATCTCGCCCTCGGTGCCGTGGAGTTGCTTGATGGTCCCGGCGCGGGGGCTGGGCACCTCGACGAGGGCCTTGTCGGTCTCCATCTCGGCGAGGATGTCGTGCTCGGCGACGGTGTCGCCGACCTTCACGCGCCACTTGATCAGTTCGGCCTCGTGGACGCCCTCGCCGAGGTCGGGGAGGATGAACACATTGGGGTCGGTGGACTTTGCGTGCGCCATGATCTTCTCGCTGCGGCTGGAACCCCGATAGGGGGGATGAACGGTCTGCACAAGGGCCGGTGGATCTGAGCCCCTAGTCTATCCGCAAACCATCGATTCCTCATCTGGGGTGCCGCGATATGGACATGCTGGAGATTGCCAAGCTGGAAGAGGGCCGCCAGGCCGAGGCGCTGGCCGAACTGGCCGATGAGGTGCTGCGTGTGGGGGGCGGCGTGGCCGGGCGCGGGGCCAAGGGATCGTGGCTGAACAATGCCAACGGGATGGGGCTTTCGGGGCCGGTCTCGGAGGATGAGGTTGTCGAACTCGCAAAGTGGTATGAATCCGCGGGGATCGAGCCGCGGATCGAGCTGTGCCCGATGGCGGATGAGTCGCTGATCCGCGCATTGGAGAGCCAGAAGTTCCTGGTGCGGATGTTTGAGAACGTGCTGTACCGTGAGCTTGTGCCGGGCGAGACGGTCCGGCCGGTGATGGAACCGCTGGATGGCAAGCGGCTGGTGATCAAGCAGGTTGACCCGGCCAGCGATGCGGAAGTGCGGGAGTACGCGATCGTGTGCAGCTCCGGCTTTCTGCCGCCGGGCGTGACGGAGTTGCCGCTGGAGCACCTGGAGATCTCGATGCGCGTGGCGAGGCACCCGCGCACGGTGGGCATGCTGGCGATGCTGGACGGAAAGTGCGTCGGCGCGGGGGGGATGGGGATGCACGACAAGGTGTGCGCGCTGTTCGGACTGAGCGTGCTGCCGGAGTTTCGGCGGCGGGGGATTCAGCAGGCGCTGATCGCGGCGCGGCTGAACCACGCCGCGGCGAGGGGTGCGAGGCTGGCGACGATCGGATCGAAGCCCGGCGCGGGGACGGAGCGGAACGTGCGGCGGATGGGGTTCGCGACGGCGTACACGAAGCCGGTGATGGTGCGGCCGGGTCCGGGCTTGGTGGGGCATGTGAGTTAGGCGGTGGCATGGGCATCTTGCCCGTGCGGCCCGATCAGGAATAGCCGCAGATGAACGCGGATGAACGCGGATCAAACGCAATGCGCAGTCGCGGCACGCAACTCGTTGGCGACACCGCCGGCAGTGAGTTCCAGTACTGCCTTGGCTTGCTCCCGAGTCACTCCGCGGAAGTGGTCGAGAAACGTGGGCAGGTCGTATCCGTCCTTGAGGTAGTCAAAGAGCGCCTGGACTGGGACGCGTGTGCCGCGGAAGACAGGCGTGCCGCCGAGCTTGTCGGGGACTACCGAGACGAAAGGGGACCAGGAACTTTGGCTTGGGAGTCGTTCCATGTTGGGATCAGCTGTAGAGTAACCGTACTCGAAGTGTTCGGACAGCTGTATGATTCGACGGAGTCGCAATGGCAAGTGTACTGGGACCATTTTCGCTGGAACGGGTGGTGAACGCCGTGGAACGAGTGCGTCAGCGATTGCTCAAGGCCGCGGCCGCCCTTCAAGCTGCAAAAGTGCCATATGCCGTTGCGGGTGGAAATGCGGTCGCGCTCTGGGTGTCCCGTGTTGATGAGGCGGCGGTTCGGAACACGCAGGATGTCGATGTTCTGATCCGGCGAAGCGATCTGGAAGCGGCCAAGAAAGCACTCGAGGCCGCGGGATTTGTGTATAGGCGTGTTGCGGGAATGGACATGTTCCTGGATGGCCCCGATGCCAAGCCGCGGGATGCGGTCCACATCGTGTTCGCCAACGAGAAGGTGCGGCCGCACGAGACGGAGTCGAACCCGGATGTGACGGACTCAGAGCAAACACCACAGTTCACGGTGCTGTCGCTCGAGGCGATCGTTCGAATCAAGCTGACGGCGTTCCGCGACAAGGACCGCACGCACTTACGCGACTTCATCGAGGTGGGGCTGGTGGATGCGGGATGGCTGGGGAAACTGCCGCGGGAGCTGGCGGAGCGGTTGAAGCAGTTGCTGGAGACGCCGGAGGGGTGAGCGCCCCGAGAGAAGCTCGTGGCGGATCGATTCGCACGCCACACTCCGGGCAGATACCAGAGGCATTGCCAGTCAAGTCGTACTGGCATTGTGAGCAGCACCTAATGCTGGGCTGCGACAAAGGCGGGAAAAGCATGATCGACAAGATGGCAATGGTCACGCAGAGGCACCATGGAGCCTCTGCGAACTGACCGCTTAGCGTGGCAGAGAAGGAGCTGGGGATGGGGATGCAAGATGCCAGAATCCCAGCGGCAACTCCCCAAGCCGGGCGCCATGAGCCGGTTCCCCACCGCAGTACGATGGCTGTGGGAATAGCTGTGATGGTCGGGAAGATCCCACCGCCAACCCACGGAACTCCAAGTCTCTCCGGTGCTTGGCCGAGTTCACCGAATGCAGCTGCCGTCCACAGATGGAATCCCCAAAGTGCGAACGACGCGCAGTACGCGAGGGTCAACAGACCACTCCACACTCGGAAGAAGCCGCCAGAGATAGCAATCAAGCCAAAAGCCGAACCGAGCCAGAGTGCTCCGACGACCTCTGGTGATGTTGTACCCAATGCGCCGACGGACAGCGACACAGCAGCACACAGCGCCCATGATGCAACTGCGAGTCCTCGACGAGACGTTGATTTGGCAGTACGTGACTGCATGGGGCTGGCGAGTGTACCGGGAACGCAAAGCCCATTGGAACTGGTACTCTCTGGCTCCTCCTGCTCGACGCCCAGAAATCACCGCTCTCCATCCATCTTCATCTTGATGACGAAGCCGAAGACAAGGAGAAGCAATACGACGCCGATGACAGCCCAGAGCACCGTCTGGGCCTGACCCTCGGGCTTGGGCAGTTCATTGGCGATGCCGTGTGCAGCACCGGGAAGACTGCTTTGTGCGAGCGTCGTAAGCACTGTTTGCTCCTCGCCAACCCTGCGCCTCGTCGGGCGCGAATCAGCCCGGGCGTCAAGCGCAACCCACTTGCTCGCGCTCGGGGCTCTGACTGATCGAAAGACACAGTGCCGACGCTGTTGCCAACCCGGGGCTTCGCCCAGAGCGGCTCAGCCCCGGCGTCGCGAATGCGCCGGCGTCGGGATCAGTACGCCATCACCTGCCCGATCGCCTCGGCGATGCGCTTGGCATCGGGGAGGTAGTCGAGCTCGAGCTTGTAGTACGGCATCACCGTGTCGAAGCCCGCGACGCGCTGCACGGGGGCCTCCAGGTGCAGGAAGCACTTCTCCTGGATGATCGTCGCGATCTCCGCGCCCATGCCGCAGGTCTTGGGGGCCTCGTGCACGATCACACAGCGGCCGGTTTTCTCGACGCTCGCCGCGATCGTGTCCTCATCGATCGGGTAGATCGTGCGGAGGTCTATCAGCTCGGCGGAGATGTCCTCGGGCAGGCTGTCGAGGGCCTCGAGGCAGAGCGTGACGCTCGCGCCCCAGGAGATCACGGTGAGGTCCGTGCCCTCGCTGACGACCTTCGCCTGGCCGATGGGGACGGTGTATTCGTCTTCCGGCACTTCCTCGCGGAAGGCGCGGTAGATCCGCTTGGGCTCGAAGAAGAGCACCGGGTCGGGGTCGCGGATGGCGGAGATGAGCAGGCCCTTGGCGTCGTAGGGCGTGCTGGGCATGACGACCTTCAGGCCCGGCGTGTGGGCGTAGATCGCCTCGGGGGAGTCAGAGTGCAGTTCGGGTGCGTGGATGCCGCCGCCGACGGGGACGCGGACGACCATGGGGATGGTGATCGCGCCGCGCGTCCGCGTGCGGTACCTCGCGGCGTGATTCACAAGCTGGTCGTACGCCGGGCCCATGAACCCTTCGAACTGGATCTCGGGGATGGGGCGCATGCCGGCCATCGCGAGGCCGACCGAGGTGCCCATGATGCCGGATTCGGCGAGGGGCGTGTCGATCACGCGATCCGCGCCGAAGCGGGCCTGCAGCCCCTCGGTGACGCGGAAGACGCCGCCGTTCTTGCCGACATCTTCACCCAGGCAGACGACGCGGGGGTCGGCTTCCATTTCCTGGGTGAGGGCGAGGTTGATGGCTTGGACGAGTGTCAGATTTGCCATGATGGGTTCTTGTCGATTCGAAAGGTGAAGTGCCGCGGTCAGGGAACGAGCTTGAACTGGGCTGGAACTTGGTGACTCGATGCGGATTGAACGCGGCCTTCGTCGGGTTTGAGATTCTCGTTCGGATCCTGGTACCAGTACGACTCCGCGATGAATGAGAGGACACCGGCTACTTCAATTGGTGCCGTGTGCTCCTGCACATGATCAAGAGACTCTCGCGGCAGTTCAATCTTGTAGTCGGATCCGAAGACGAAGACGCCGGGCTTGGTACGGCTAGCGACGGCGTTGAGCTTGACGCGATGGCCAACAAGTGCCCGCAACTGCTGCAGCGAAACGTCGTTTCCATCAATCGTTGGAAGGGCCTCGGGGGTCACTACTGTTGTTTGTGTGTTCGCTGGCGAGCGCCAGAAGTACCAACCAATGCCACCACCTGCAATCACAATGACTACTGCAACTACCAGGTAGATGATCGAGCTTCGCGGATTCATCATCAGCCTGCCTTCCGCCGCCGCGGCTTTTTCCGATCGCTTGATTGGTTCCGCACAGCGACGACGAGGTTCGTGTTCAAGGTCTCCGGAATTCCCTTGCCATCGATCCATACGAAGTACGGTGCCCGCGGTACGGGCGGAAGGAGGATGAAGTCGGGGTGCGGCACCTTCAGCACGCGACCGGTGACCATCTCGATCTCGAATGGCTCGAACGGCACGCTCTTCATGTACTTTCGGATTGCTTCGTTGAGCATGGGGTTCCCGCCTGCTTAGCCCGCCTTCCGCCGCCACTTCCCGTCGTTGCCTTTTGGCTTCCATACCTTGATGTCGGTAACCCAATCGATGTCGATGCGGTGTGTGGAGTCGTCAGAATCAATAACCATCGCCCAGCGTCCGGTCGGCGCGACCGCCATCAGCTCCGGGTGCGTCACATCGAGTGACCGTCCGTCGCTCAGGTGGAGCGTGAACGGCTGGAAGGGCTGAGCCTGATGTACGGCTCGAAGTCGCTCGCTGACAGCCATGCGTGGTCCCTTTGAGTCGTGGTCGGTTCAGACTCGGCGATCGGCGCTCCCCAACCCCGCCTGCTCCGGGTTCTGGCCAAGGCTCGTCGTGCGCATCGTCGACTTCTGCCGCTGGAGTTCCGCGGGCAGTTCCGTGCCGTAGGTCCAGTCGAAGATGTCATCCGTGGTGGGCGCCTCGATCGTCTCGACGTTCTTGACGATCTCCGCGACTTGGGCCTTGCACTTCTCTTCATGCGCGGCCTGCTTCGAGTCGTCCCACATGCCCTTGCGCTCCAGGTACTTCCGCAGGCGGATCAGCGGGTCCTTGCCGCGCCAACTCGCGACCTCTTCCTCGTCGCGGTAGCGCCGGGCATCGTCGGCGGTGGTGTGATCGGCGAGGCGATACGTGATCGCCTCGATCAGCGTGACGCCCCCGCCCGCGCGGGCGCGGTCGATCGCATCGCGGCTCGCCTTGTACACCGCGAACAGGTCGTTGCCATCCACCTGGATGCAGTGCGCGCCGTACGCCAGGGCCTTCTGCGCCACCGTCTCGCTGGCCATCTGGCTCTCTCGCGGCACCGAGATCGCCCACTGGTTGTTCTGGCAGAAGAACACGCACGGCACATTGAACACCGTCGCGAAGTTCATCGCCTCGTGGAAGTCGCCCTCGCTCGTCGCGCCGTCGCCGAAGTAGGTAATGACGCAGCGGTCCTCCTTCCGCATCTTGTACGCCCACGCGATCCCCGTCGCGTGCAGCATCTGCGTGCCGATGGGGATCGACAGCGGTGTCATGTTCACGCCCTCGGGGATCTGGTTCCCCCGCTCATCGCCCATCCAGTGCAGCAGGATCTTCTCCATCGGCAGGCCGTGCAGGAACAGGGCCGCGTTCTCGCGGTAGCACGGGACCAGAAAGTCCCGTCCCTTCACCGCGGCCATGCCCGAGCCGATCGCCGCGGCCTCCTGACCCTTGTTCTGCGGGTAGGTACCCATGCGGCCGGAGCGTTGAAGCTTGAAGGCGACCTCGTCGTAGGTGCGGCAAAGCACCATGAACTCGTAGGCGAAGAGCACCTGCTCGTCGGTCAGAGTGTCCTTGGCGAGTTTTTCATCGAGCTTCCCTTCCTCATCGAGGATCTGGAGGTGCTCGATCTGGGCCTTGTAGACGGTCCGGATGGGCATGCGTTGCTCCGTGGCTGAAAGTCCGCCCAAGCTTAGCCGCTTGCGCCCGATTCCCCAACCCTGCGGTCGGAGGTCCGCCGTGGTACCCTGCCGCCATGCATATCGCCCGGGTGCTGATCACACGCGACCAGATCGCCAAGCGCGTGGCCGAAATGGGCCGCGAAATCGCCGCGGACTTCCTGGCTTCGGGGGCGGGCGCACCGGGGGTGGAGCCGCGGGTGTTGTTGATCCCGATCCTGACGGGCTCGCTGGTGTTTGTGGCGGACCTGATTCGCCACATGCCGGTCCAGATGTCGATCCGGCCGGTGACGATCGCGAGCTATCCGGGGACGGCGACGACGTCGCAGGGGGCGACGATTCAGGGCGGGCTGCCGACGGATTTGAAAGACCGGCATGTCCTGATCGTTGATGACATCCTCGATTCCGGGCGCACGCTCGGCCTGCTCCGCCGCATGATCGAGGCCCAGCGCCCCGCCTCGCTTCGGCTGGCGGTCCTGCTCGACAAGCAGAAGGCCGCCGGGCGGGATGAGCATGTGGATGTCGACTACGCCGGGTTCGAGATCGCCGACGAGTTTGTGGTCGGGTACGGGCTCGACTACGACGGCCTGTGGCGGAACCTGCCGGATATCGGTGTCCTGGAGGGTGTGTGAGCGTTTGTGCGGCTTGCGGGGTTGCCCGGTTCGTGAACTTCGCCGATAGTCACAGCAGATGACCGCTCTGCCCGCACAGGCCGAACTCCCCCGAACCCTGCCGCGGGATGTGGTGGGGTGTCTTGTTCCGGGGGAGCGGGTGGTGCTGGCGGTCAAGCCGGGGATCGCGTCGATCGTGCTCCGGCGGCTCGGGCTGTACGTGGCGATCTGCATCGCGACGCTGGCGATGGTGTTGCTGGCGTTGCAGGCGTGGCTGCCGGTGAACGCGTTTGCCGCGCTGATGCTCGGTGTCGCCGCATTCGCGGCCCTGTCGTTCTGGGGTCATCTCGATTGGGCGATGCGGGACTATGTTCTGACGGATCGGCGGGTGATCTCGGCATCGGGCGTGGTCCGGCGGCTGACGGTCGAGTCTCCGGTCGGGGTGATTCAGCAGGTGGTGATCTATCGCTCGCTGCGAGAGCGGGTGTTCGGTCTGGGGACACTGGGCATCTCGACGCCGGCGGATGCGGGCGCGCCGAGTGTGGTGTGGACGATGGTGGCCCAGCCGGATGCGCTTGTGGCGCAGGTGCGTTTTGAGATGGCAAGGACCGCCGCGGCGACGGGCACATCCGACGCCGGATCCGGCAGGCGGCAACAATCGCCGATGGGCCCGGCTGGGACAAGGAACGGCACAGCCATCCCGGTGATTGGTCTGGCGGGCGGGATCGGCGCCGGCAAGAGCACCGTGGCGGGCATCCTTGCGCGGCTGGGATGTCTGGTGGTTGATTCGGATGCGCGGGCGAAAGCCGCGCTGGATCGACCGGATGTGCGGGATCAGCTCGTGGAGTGGTGGGGGGAGGGCATTCTTCAAAGCGAGGCCGTGGATGGGGAGCGCCGGGTGGACCGGGCCAAGGTCGCGCAGGTGATCTTCGCCGATCCTGAACAGCGCAAGCGGCTGGAGGCGGTGGTGCATCCGATCGTCCGGCAGGACCGTGCCGCGGCGGCGAGCGAGGGTGCTGCGGCGGGGGCGAAGGCGGTGATCGTGGATGCGCCGCTGCTGTTTGAAGCGGGCCTGGATGCGGAGTGCGATGCGGTGATCTTTGTCGATGCGCCGCGAGCGACTCGGCTGGAGCGGGTCCGGGAGCACCGGGGGTGGACGGCGGATGAGCTGAATCGGCGCGAGTCGGCGCAACTTCCGCTCCAGACCAAGCGTGCGAAGGCCGATTACACTCTGGTCAACGACGGACCGATCCCGGAGCTTCAGGCGCGAGTCGCAGGCGTTCTGGAGGGAATCATCGCGCGGTATCACGCGCAGTCCCGGCCGGCCCGCAAACTTTGACATTTCCGTGCCTGGCTGCAACTTGTCGGGGTGTTGGGCGGGATATACTGACAGAGATCACGCAGGGTCCTTCTGGGGGTTACTCGCCGGGACCCGATCTGCGTGCATCGATCCCGCCACCCGTATCCGTTCGTTGCCGGCGCGTGCCGCTCAACGAGCGAGCCAGTAGAGGATGGGGCTGACGGCGTTCACCGTCAAACCCGCGGGGGCGGGGGAAGTCCATTTCCTCATTCCAAACTCTGACATTTCCGTCCTGCCTGACGATGCGTGCTCGGCGATGTGCCAGGGCCGCAGGTGTCGGGTGACAGCAAGAAGCACACCATGGCCAAGCAGTCCACCGTCGCAGAAGCGGGCAAGGCAGATCCGAAAGAGGGTCGGGGCACACGCAAGAGTTCCGCGGAGCGGTCGTCTGAGGGCAAGCCCTCCCGGCAGCGATCGACGGAGGTAGCGGTTCCCGCCCCCGCCCCTGTTCGCGCTGAGCCCAAGCCCGAGCCCCGGCCCGACAGGGACCGCGGGAACGGCCAGCCCGCGGCGACCTCTGCCCAGCCGCAGCCACAACCGCAACCCGCGGCACAGTCGCAGCCGTCACAGCCCGCACCGCAACAGCAGCAGCAGCAGGACCGCGGGTTCGACCGGCCGCCCCAGTCCGGACATGGCGGAGGACAGCATCATGGCGGACACAGTGGGGGTGGAGGCTGGCACAATGATCACGGCGGGGGCGGCGGGGGGTTCATGAATAAGAATCGCCGGAAGCGCAAGAAGCGTCGCGGCGGGATGGGTCCGGAGGGCCAGGGCGGGGGTCCCGGGGGTGGTGGCGGCGGCGGTGGTGGCGGGGGCGGTGGCGGATGGCACCGCCAGATGGACTTCTCGCTGCCCTCGGATGAGGAGCTTGAGCGGGAGGCCGCGGAGCTTGAGAAGGTCATCGCCAAGGGGGATATCGAGAAGGCGCGCAAGGGCCTGACGATTTCGCAGCTCCAGCGGATGGAGATCGATGAGCTTCACCGGGTCGCGGAAGAGACGGGGCTGGAGGACGTCTTCCAGATTCCCAAGCAGGACCTGATCTTCAAGATTCTCAAAGCCCGGGCTGCCCAGCAGGGGCTGATGTTCGGCGAGGGCACGCTGGAGATCATGCCCGACAAGTTCGGCTTCCTGCGCTCGCCGGAGAACTCCTATCTCTCCGGTCCCGACGACATTTACGTCTCGCCCACGATGGTCCGCCGATTTGGTTTGCGCAAGGGAATGGTTGTTCGCGGGGCGATCCGTCCGCCCAAGGAGAGCGAGAAGTACTTCGCGCTGCTGCGTGTGGATGAGGTCAACGGAAAGGCCCCGAACACGATCGGCCGGCTGTCGGGCTTTGAAGACCTGACGCCGCTGCACCCCGAGAAGCGATTCATCCTCGAGACCGCGCCCAATGAGATTGAGTGCCGGATTGTCGATCTGGTCGCGCCGGTCGGCAAGGGCCAGCGTGCCCTCATCGTCGCCCCGCCGCGAACCGGCAAGACGGTGCTGCTGCAGAAGATGACCAAGGCGATCTCGGCGAACTATCCGGAGACGAAGATCATCGTGCTGCTGGTGGATGAGCGACCCGAGGAAGTGACGGACTTCCGGCGCAACTGCGGCGGGCCGAACATCGAGGTCGTGGCGAGCACGTTTGATGAGCAGGCGTCGCGGCATGTCCAGGTCGCCGAGATGGTGATCGAGAAGGCCAAGCGGATGGTGGAGTTCGGCGAGGATGTGGTGATCCTGCTCGACTCGATCACGCGTCTGGCCCGCGCGTACAACAACGAGATGCCGCACACCGGACGCATCATGTCCGGCGGTATCGATGCCGGCGCGCTGCAGCGGCCCAAGAAGTTCTTTGGCGCGGCCCGTGCGATCGAGAACGGCGGCTCGCTCACGATCATCGCCACCGCGCTGGTTGATACCGGCTCGAAGATGGACGAGGTCATCTTCGAGGAGTTCAAGGGCACGGGCAACAGCGAGCTGCACCTGGACCGCAAGCTCATGGACAAGCGCATCTACCCCTGCATCGACGTGGCCGCCTCCGGCACCCGGCGCGAGGAGCTGCTGCTGGATCGCAAGGAGCTGGAGCTGGTCTATCGCCTCCGGAAGGTCCTGGCGGATATGAACGTCGTTGAGGCCATGGAACTGCTCAAGAGCCGGCTGGGCAAGGTGAAGACCAATGCCGAGTTCCTGATGACCATGGCGATGGGCTGAGCCCGGAGGCCGGTCTGGCCGATAAGTAGAACTGGTCCCGGCGCGGAGCGTCGGGTGGGTTGCCCGGAGGGCCGAGATGGGCTTGAGCCAGCGACTTTCCTTCGCCGCGTACTGCGCCAGCATGGCCGTCTGGGCATTTGTGATGGTCTGGTTCGGCCTGCTCATCGTGTTCGAGTGGCCGGAGCGACCGACCATGGGGTTTCCGGTCTGGTTCCTTGTGCTCGGGGGCAGCTTGCTGATCGCGGCGGGCGAGTTTGTGTTCGCGCTGACCGCCTCGCGGATGTTTCCATTGGCCAGCCCGCGGCTGACCGGCTCGCTCGAGGTGCTCCCCTTTGTCGGGTTTCTCGCCGTTGCCATCGGCGTCCTCTTCTTCTGGAACCAATGAGCATGCAACGGGCTCTTCTCTCAACAGTCATTGCTCTGGGGCTCTCCGGCGTTGCGCACGCCCAACCTCCGATGCCACCGGAATCGGCGGCGACGGAGACCGTGCCCGTGGCCGCGAAGGCGCCCGCCTCCAGCGAGGAGGCGCCCGGGTTCGCGGCCCGTGGGATCGCCCGGATCGTGCTTTCCGATCTCAAGCTCGTCAAGAGCGCGAGCGAGCGGGACTATCGCATCGGCGCCGAGGTTCTGGAGCTTGCGCACGAACTGGACCCGACGGATCCGGACATTCTCCGCCTGCTCATCCAGGCATGGACCTCCGCGGGTGATGCGGAGCGGGTGGATGAACTCAACCGTGATCTGCTCCGGCTGGATCCGCGCGACACGGTGACGCAGCTCGCGGTCGTGTCGTCTCGCATCAACCGTCTGCAGAACGCCGATGCGCGTCTGGCGGCGTATGAGAACTTTCTCGGGCCGCAGGGCGCATCGCTCGACCCCGCGATCCGGTCGCGGCTGGCGATGGATGCCGCGCTCCTCAAGCGGGAACGCGGCGACGATGCCGGGTTCGCATCGACGCTCGCCACGGCCTGCCAGCTCGACCCGACGAACAAGGATGCGGCGACGCTGGCGCTGGCGTACTTTGCCGAGCGTGTACCGGATGCGGAGGGGCGGTTTGAACTCCTCACGAACGTTCTGAAGGCCGACCCGTTCGATCCGGAAGTGCACGCGGCGATGGCCGAGGAGCTTGCATCCGCCGGCGCGGTCCGCAGCGCGGAACGATTCTACAACACGCTCTCGCAGCTCCGGCGGGCCCGGGGAGAGCAGCTCACGCCGCAGGAGAGTGCGGAGGCGGTGGTGTCGGATTGGAACGTGAACGGCGCGGAAACGCTCATCCGTCGCCTGACCGATGAAGTCGAGTCCGCGCGAGCGGAACTGAGGGCCAGGCGCGAGCGGATCGCCGCGGCGGGCGACCTGCTCGCACAGGTGCGCGATCCTATGGAGACGCGTCTGAGCGTGCCCTTCGAGCGCACCCGCGTGATCGCATCCGCATCGCTCGGGAATCCGGAGCTGGTGGGGTATGCCCTCACCGAGGCGACGGAGACGATTCAACGGGTGATCGCCACGATTGAGTCGCTCGACACCCGGCCCGAGGGCCTGTCTGAGGAAGATGCGGCCAGCACCATTCGGTCGCTGAAAGTTGAGCGTGTCTGGCTGCGGCTGTGGGCCGGCCGCACGATCGACGAAGCCGCGGCGGAGTTTGCGGAGCTGGAGTCGGACGCGGCGATCGATGCCGCGACGCTGCGCCGCATGAAGGCGTGCCTTGATCTGCGGGAAGGTCTGTACGACGAGGCCTCCAGCGCGTTGATTGAGCTCGCACGCGAAGACGTGCTCGCCGCGGTGGCCCTGGGAATTCTTGCTGAGCTGCAAGGCCGCAAGGATGCCGCGGTGGAGCTGTATACAGCCCTGTCACATCGACTCTCCGGTTCGATCGCGGGCGCGTATTGCCGGACCCGGGTCATCCAACTGACCGGCAGACCTCCCGCTCCGACCGCGCTGGCAAGGAAGCTGGAGACCTTGGCGGATGCGATCCCCCGGAGCTTGGAAGCGATGATCTCCGATCCGCGCCGCTTTGTGGAGGTGCGGGCCGAGACCGTCGGGAGCGAGACGCGTCTGCTGGACAAGGTCGAGATCAAGTTTGTCATCCAGAATACCTCGCGGTATCCGCTTGCCATTGGGCCGGACCAGCCGATCAACAGCCGATTCCTGCTGGCGCCGGTCGTTGATATCGGTGTGCAACAGCTGGCGGTACCGGGTCTGCAGGAGGTGGTGTGGCTGAACCGTCGGCTCCGGCTGATGCCGGGCGAACGGCTCGAAGCGATGGTCTGGGCTGATCCCGGCATTCTGGGCGGGATTCTTCAGCGGCTGGGCAGCAGTTCGGCGCGTGTGCGGTGGCGTGTCATCCAGGGATTCCGGTTGGATCAGCAGGGTGTGTATCAGGCCGGCGCGTTGTGCCTCTCCACCGAGACCGCCACGCTCTCCCGGCCGGTGTCTTCACGCTCGATCGCGGAGTTCTCTTCGCTTGTCGGGTGGATTGAGAAGGGAACGACTCGCGAGATGGCCGAGTCGCTGCTGTCCTTCATGGAGCGGCTGGGCACACCGAGCCCTGGTCAGCCCCAGATCACGCAGGCGGATGTCGATGCGCTGGTCGCCGCGGTGGTGAGCCGGTATCGGTCAGCAGACCGCGCCGAGAAGGCCATTCTGATGGCGTATTGCCCCTCCTCGCTGCTGGTCCCGCCGATGGCTGCTCTGGACATCGAGGCCGCGCGGGAGTCGGATGATGGCCTGCTGAAGTACTTCCTCGGCATGCGCATCCCCAGCGCGGACTCACCGCTTCTGGCGGCGGACGCATGGTCGTCGCGCCCGTCGGTGCAGAGCTTCGCCAACCTTGTCCGTGCCCGTCTGGCCGATGGTGAGCGGACGTTCGCGACGATCGGAATGCCGGACCCGGCGAGTCCTTCCGACCCCGCCTCGGGGGCATCGTCAACGCCGCAGGGCAGGTGATATGGAATCGGCCGAAGCAGCTCCGTCGGAGACGCCTCGGTCAAACGCCGCGCGGGTCGCGGGCTTTGTGATCGGCTTGGCGCTGCTGGTTGCGGCGGTGCTCGCGGTCAGCACGCGGACAGATGCGCTCGGTCAGGCGGTGGAGTCGGCGCGAAACGCCAGCCCCTGGCTGGTGCTGGCGGTGGTTGGGCTTCCGCTGCTGAACATCGCGGTGATCTCGTGCTCGTTCTGGGTGCTGACCTCACGCTTCGGCCGCGTCACGATGCGAGAGATGGTGGCGCTCATCCTCTCCAGTTGGTTGCTGAATCACCTGCCGATGCGGCCTGGTCTGGTCGGGCGCGTGGGCTATCACCGAGTGGTCAACCGGATCCCGATCCGCGCTTCGCTTCGGGTGATTGTCGAGCAGTTGCTGTGCGGTGTGCTTGCCCTTGGTTTGATGGTGCTGTTCGTGTTCGTCGCCGCGCCGCTGGGCCGGGCGGCGGTCATCGGGACGCTGCTTGCGGCGGGGTTGCTCACGACGGCAACGGGGTTCGCGATGCGATCTCGCGAGGCGGGTGGTGGGCACGCGGCGGCGGTGCCCTGCCTTGTCGCGGCGGTCGGGCTTCGGCTGCTCGACATGACCATCTGGATTCTTCGCTACACCTGCCTGTTCGCGCTGGTGGGCTTCGACCTCGACCTGCAGAACGCCGCGGCCGTTACAGCGGCGAGCCAGGCGGCGATGCTCTCGCCGATTCCGCTCGGGCTGCGGGAGTGGGTCGTCGGCCTGATGCACGGCATGATGGGCGGTGAGTGGATGACCGACGGCGGGTTCGCGCTCGCATCGGTCGCCCCCGGGGTTGCCGCGGACCTGGCGAACCGCGCTGCGGAGCTTCTTGTTGCCGTGCCACTGGGGGTGGCTGCGACGATCTGGCTGATGCGGCGATATCGGGATCAGCGGTCGGGCGGTGAGGGGCAGCCGCACCCGGCACCGACATCGTCCGTATAACCAGAGTCCGGCGTACGAGGCAAACAGCCGCGGGGATTCATGGGGTGGGCTTTCAAACAATCGGTGGCATCGCGGGTCCCGGCAGGACGGCCCTTCGGCGGCGGTGTGCGACAAGCCGGTGCAGTACCTGCCGTGGCGGGCCGATGCAACCTGTACGCTTTCGGTGCGCACCGATAGTCAGGGTGATCATGGTCAACAAGATCGAACAGGACCATCAGCGCTTCCGGCAGATCGTCCGCGGCAAGATCCGCAAGGACCTGCGGCGGTTTATCTCGCGTGGGGAACTCATCGCCCGTGAGGGGGATCGGCTGGTGTCGATCCCGGTTCACGACATCGACATCCCGACGTTTCGGTATGGCGACAACTCGTCGGGCGTCGGTATGGGCGAGGGGGATGAGGGCGATGCGGCGCAGGGGTCGGGGCAGAAGAACACCGGTGGCGATCAGCCCGGCAAGCACATCCTGGAGGTCGATGTCTCGCTGGATGAGCTGGCCGACATCCTCGGGCAGGAGCTTCAGCTGCCGCGGATCGAGCCCAAGGGCGAGCACCGCCTGACGACGATCCGCGACAAGTACAGCGGGATTCGCCCCGTCGGTCCGCAGTCGCTGCGGGTGTACAAGCGGACATTCCGCGAGGCGCTCAAGCGGCAGCTCGCGCTGGGGACGTATGACCCGGAGAACCCGGTGATCATTCCGATCAAGCGCGACCTGCGGTTCCGCTCGTGGAATGAGGTGAAGAAGCCGCAGTCCAACGCGGTCATCGTGTACATGATGGACGTGTCGGGATCCATGGGCGATGAGCAGAAGGAACTGGTCCGGCTGGAGGCGTTCTGGATCGACACGTGGCTGCGGCGCAACTACGAGGGGATCGAGTCGCGGTACATCGTGCACGATGTGCAGGCCCACGAGGTGGACCGCAAGACGTTCTTCACCGTGCGAGAAGATGGCGGGACGCGCATCAGCAGCGCGCTACAGAAGGCACAGGAGATCCTGGCGTCGGCCTATGACCCCGCGGACTGGAACATCTATCTGTTCCATTTCTCCGATGGCGACAACTCATCGGAAGCGGATAACCGCGTGTGTGTGCAGCTTCTGGAGAAGCACCTCGCGCCGATGTGCAACATGTTTGGCTACTGCCAGGTCGCCAGCCCCTACGGCAGCGGCAACTTCATCAACATCCTGCGCGAGTCCTTCGGGGGCGAATCCGGGGGCAAGGTGGTTGTCAGCCGCGTGAATGGCCGCGACGACATCTACGACTCGCTGAAGACGTTCTTCCAGGCCGGGAAGTGAATCCCCCCCGGGGCACGCCGGGCGAGAGGATTGAAGCCGACCCGCCGATCCATGCGAACTACCATCCGAAGGACCCATTGCCCGGCTTCTGATGGTGATACGCCGTGATTCTTCCCGTTGTGTATGCCGTTCTCGTTTGGTACGCCGCCATGCGTTTCCGCAGGCAGTGGACCGGACTTGGCGTGGTCATTCTGTCCGTGTTGGTGCTGATGATGGTCAATCAGTTGCTCGGGGGCGAGCGCGGACAGTGGGGGGGACGGGGGGCAAGCATCCTGCTCATCTTGCTCTGGCCGTACACGTTGCTGGTGGGGGGTGGGGGGCTGTTCATCTTCTGCCTGCCGCGCCGGCCGCCGGGCGAGTATCACTGCGGGCACTGCTTCTACGACTTTGAAGGCCTTGACCCCGCGTTCCTGATCTGTCCGGAGTGCGGCAGACCGTGGACGGGCCGCGGATCCGACCCTGATCAGCCCGAGCCAGAACTGATCAAACCGCCGCCCGTCCGGGCGCAGCGGCACCTGTAGCGGACGGATTCTCGTCCGCGGCTTACCGTTCAGACTGGAGGCTCACCGCGGCGATCGACGCCAGTCGATACAGTGGTGCGCACGGTCAACTCAACATCCACCAGGAGTCAATCGCCATGGCCTCGAAATCCAGGACAACGAAGTCGGGACGCAGCGCCAGCGCAAAGAGCGGCCGCGGTTCAGCAAAGGCCAGCAAGCCCGCTCCGCGCGGCGGCAAGCGTGCCGGGGGCGCGGCGAAGGTCGGCAAGTCCAAGGCATCGGGAGCGTTGAAGAAGTCGGCGTCAAAGAAGGCAGCGAAGAAAACGACAACAAGTAAGGCCACGACATCGCGCAAGGCCACTACCAAGGCCGCGAAGCGCCCTGCCCCGCGGGCGAAGGTGACCGCGGTCGGGGCGCAGCCGATGACCGCGGGAGGTGTCGTGCGGCGCAATCCGCTCACTCACCGCGGCACGCGCCCAAGCCGGACGCAGTTGCTCCTCGAGCATCAAGGTGCGCCGGTCGAGCCTGTTGCGATGGGCGGTGTCGGAGGCACCAGCCCCGATGTGCGGGATTCGAATCTCGCAGAACTGGTGCGCAGCACGGAGGTCCGGAACCTGACCCTCAAGTCGCAATCGGCCGGCTCGCGCGGGAAGCGCGTCGAAAATCTCCTGTCCGGCAGCGCGAACACGCGCATCGGCGGACACGCCAGCGGAGCGGGCCGGCGGGCGCAGGGGCGGCGAGATGCGGCCCAGCGCGGCGACAAGCGTCCCGGCTCCGCGGAGTGAGTGACCTCCAACGCCGGGCGACACATGCAAAGCGACTTCCACGTCCCGCCGCTCAAGGTTCATTACCAGCCGGTGGTCGAGTTGATCAGCGGGCGCATCGTCGGGTGCGAGGCTCTCATCCGGTTCATCCGTCCGGATGGCTCGTTGGTATCGCCCGCTGTCGATGGACTCATCGACCGTCTGGAGCAGGATCCGGCCGCACTCGGTGTCCTGCTTGAGCGGCTGTTCGAGGCGGTTGCCGGCGATGTGCTGCCGCTGTTTGACCGGCACCCGCACTTTTATGTCAGCGTGAACGTTCCGCCCGTCACGCTTGGGAGCGGTGTGATCGCCCGGCTGCTTCCGCACCTTGGGTTTGAGCGTTATCTCGACCGCCTTGTGTGCGAGATCACCGAGCGTCAGGCGATGACCGATCAGGGGCGTGTGGCCCTTGCGGAGGCACGCCGCTTCGGAGTGCGGATCGCCGTGGATGACTTCGGGACGGGAGAATCCGGTCTGAAGCAGCTCATGGGGCTGGAGTTCGACATCCTCAAGATCGATCGGTCGCAGGTGACGCCGCTTCTGAAGGACCCGCTGGCCGAACGATTGCTGCGCGGAGTGATCGCGCTGGCCGGTGCTCTGCGGGCCAAGGTCACGGCCGAGGGCGTCGAGACCGCCGCGCAGGCGCTGTTTGTTCGCGCGGCGGGAGTCGATTGCGGCCAGGGCTGGTATTGGAGCAAGGCCCTGCCGGTCGAGGAGTTCTCGCGCGTGCTGGACCGTGGCATCATCGAGCCGGCTCCGCCCGCGGCATGACGCGTCGGATCAGTCGCCCGGGTTACCTGGGCTGATACGTGAACCGCTGACCGCCGATCGATGCCTCGAACATCAGGCCGGCCTTTGTCGCCGTAAAGACGGCGACTCCGTTCTCATAGGGCGCGGTTGCCGCAGCGCCGGATCGCACGGCCACCGCCGAGGCCTGCCCGCTGAACTCGAACGTGTTGGACTTAAAGCGGTCCAGGGCTTCACGCGTCTCGAACACGATCAGCTCCATGTACTCCTGCCCGCCGAGCTGGAAGCCGATCGTGCCCTGCGACAGGTCGCAGTACCCGATCATCCTGCTTCCCTCATACACCTCGCCGCGGCCGTAGGCCCCGCCAACGCCGACCGCCCCCTTGCCGACACTGGGGAAGATCGCATAGCCGTACGCCTTGTCGAGCATGCGCTGCAGGCTCGGGTCGGCACGCTTGAACTCGGTCATCGCATCGCGCGAGCGGATTGTCAAGACCTCACGATCCGACTCTGACCGGGGTGCGGTGTCGCAGCCGACCATTCCGCCGGCGAGCAGAACCGTCGAAGCAAGGCAGAGCGCAAAGCGAGATGCACGAGAAGTTTGTGAGGTCATCGATCGTCTCCAGCAGCCCGTGACACGGGGCGAAAAATGGTTCAGTCTCAGCCAACGGGTCATGGTTCGCCGCAACCGCCCACAAAGCCATGCCCCCGAACGGGTGGCTTGCAATCCGGACGGCGACCGACGCGTTGATCCTGCAAGATCCGAGCCGGTATGCTCTGGTCTCAACAGTCGATCCGCCACAACTCCACGCGAGAACTCCACATGAATGTTCGCAGCACGACGGTCTTTGCACTCACAGCCATTCTCGCCGCGGCGGGAACGTGCCTCGCTCAGCAGCCTGGCCAGCCGGGTCAGCCGGGCGGTGGCGGACGGCAGCCCGGTGGCCAGCCTGGGAGCCCGGGCGGGCCAGGGGGGGCGGGTGGTGGAGGCGGCAACCTTGTGGAGCGGCTGCTGCAGAGCGATGCGAACGGCGACGGCATGCTGCAGTGGGAGGAGGTCCCCGAGCAGATGCGGGAGCGCATCTTTGAGCGCAACGACACCAACAAGGACAAGGTGCTGGACAAGGCGGAACTGGAGACGATGCGTCAGCGTGCTGCGGGCCGTCAGGGAGGACCCGGGGGGCCGGGGGGGCCGGGCGGACCGGGTGGCGAGGCGGCTTCGATGCACGACTCGATGCAGGCCGCGGGCCGCGCGATGCGCACGCTGCGTCGATCGGAGTTCAGTACGGTGAGCCGTACGCAGGATCTCCGCGCTGTGCAATCCCTCCAGGCTTCGCTGATTGCCGCCAAGGGCGATATGTCCAGCGCGACGATGTCCGAAGCGGCCAAGGCGAAGTACAAGGACGACACCGCGGCCTATCAGCGGGACTTCCGCAAGTCCATCATCAAGAGCGCGATGCTCGCGCTGGAGTTGGAGTTGGCCATCAATGATGGCGATTCCGCCGCCGCGACCAAGGCCCGCGACGCCATCCTCGCTCATCAGGAGGCTTCGCACGAGGTCTTCCAGCCTTCCGAGGAGGAGCGTCCCGCGGGCGAACCCGGCGCAGGCGGCGGTCGCGGCCGCGGCCCGGGCGGAGGTGGTGGCAGTGGCGGTCAGGGTGGGCAGCCCGGCGGCGGCCGTCCCCCACGCTGATCACCCACGCTGCGCAGGTTGAGTTCGGAGTGATCGCCCGGTGCTGTGCGCCGGGCGATTTTTCGCGCTGGTCAACTTCGCGCTGATTCCGCGAGGGAAGGGGAAGGAGGGATAGGTGTGGGGTGCTGGTGTGTGTCGGGGGAGGGGGGGGGTGAATCCCGAAGCCGCCGGTGTTCGAAGCCGACTCCATGAACACATCAGTGAAGCGGGCGGCGGTTGCGTTGGCGGGCACGCTCGCAGGCTTCTCGGTCTTGATTGGGTGCACACCCCAGCGAGATGGTCCCGAGGGCGTGACCATCGCAACGCCCGATGAGGCACCGCCAATGAACGTCAGGTCGGATGCGGCTGAGCCCGAAGTCCGCGCGGCCTCATCCTCCGATCCTGTCCGGGCTGCTGCGAACCTTGAGCTGCCCATGTCCACCGTTCGCCGTGTCGGGGGCGATCTGGACGCGATCGTCGAGCGGCGGGGCGAGAACTTCTCTTTCGGACGGTGTGCGATCACAACTCCGCTCCCGGCGGGATATCCCGATCCCACACCGCCCGGAGCGATTGACCTGAAGCAGTATCCATCTGTCAGGCGTGCGGAGTATCGCGGCGAGTCGAGCCCGGACCTGGGAATGAACATGGGCTTCTGGCCGCTGTTCAATCACATCAAGGACCGCGGCATCGCGATGACCTCGCCGGTCGAGATGGACTATCGCGGCGGCGATGAGGACTCTGTCGGTCGGGCCTGGACGATGTCGTTCCTGTACAGGACCGATGACCTCGGGCCGACCGGCAAGGCCGGACGCGTGCAGGTCGTGGATACCGAGCCGATGACGGTTCTGGCGATCGGAGGACAGGGCGGCTATTCGCGATCGCGCGTGCAGACCGGGCTGGAGCAACTGCGGCAATGGCTTGATGCCAACCCCGACTGGCGTGCGGCCGGGGAGCCGCGGGCGTTGTACTACAACGGCCCGGAAAAGGCCAACCGCGACAAGTGGTACGAGGTACAGATCCCCGTTCGGCGTGTGGAAGCGGACTGAGCCTGGTGCGCCCGCATCACGCAGGTCAGTTGACCTGATTCTCAAACTTGCCCGAGTTGCGGTACACCTTCACAATCCGCACGACCTCCTCGGCGACGGCGAACTGCGCCTGATCGG
The DNA here is from genome assembly GCA_023432465.1 of Planctomycetota bacterium. GTDB lineage: Bacteria > Planctomycetota > Phycisphaerae > Phycisphaerales > UBA1924 > JAHBXL01. The sequence continues at coordinate 33,254 of JAEYUO010000002.1, forward strand.
TCGATGCGCCGCAGTGGTGTGTCCCGAAGACTCCGGGAAGCGCGACTGTGGGCGACTGCCAGGTGGTCTTGGCCTCGGCGGGTTCGTTCTCAAAGACATCCAGCCCGGCCCGGATGCCCTTGATCTGCACGGCCTCGCGCAGCGCGGCTTCATCGACCACGCTGCCGCGGGACGTGTTGATGAAGTAGGCCCCCGGCTTCATCGCGGCGAAGAACCCGGCATCGCACATCTTCTCTGACTCGGCGTTCGCCGCGACGTGCAGGCTGACCGCATCGCACTCCGGCAGCATTCTCAGGAGATCCTCACGCGTGTGGCCGCCATGCCCGACACCCAAGTCCTGGGCGCGAAGCGGGTTCATGTTCAGCGAGTGTGCGATGCAGGTCATGTCGAACGCCTTGGCCCGGCGGATGACCTCTCGGCCGATGCCGCCGACACCGATCACGCCCAGCGTCATTCCCTTGAGGCCGCGGGCCTTGGAATAGGCGCCCTTGTTCCACTGGCCGGCGCGAAGTTCGGCGACCTGATCTGGGATGCGACGGTCGCAGCAGACCAAGAGGCCCATGACCAGTTCGGCCACCGCCACGGCGTTCATGCCCGGGCAGTTGCACACTGCGATGCCCTTTGCCTTGGCCGCGGTGCAGTCGATGTTGTCATACCCCGCGCCCGCTCGGATGATGAGCTTCAGCGACCTGGCCGCGGCGATTGCCGGGGCCTGCACCTTCTTGGAGCGGACAACCAGCACCTCCGGATCGAGCGTACCGATCAGTCCTGCGAGGTCCGCGGCGGTCACCTCCGGATTCGATGTGATCTCGCACCCCAGGCCCTTGAGCCCGTCGATGCCCTGCTTCTCAAACTTGTCGGCGATGAGTGTGCGCATGAGCAGAGTGTATCGCGATGACCCCCACGCCCGCCTCTCCGTGCCCGAGACATCTGCGACCGACCTGTTATGGAAAGCCGATCCTCGAGATGACCGGCCGGTGGTCCGAGCCGATGTCGCCACCCACGCGGCACCATTCCACGGTCATCCCCTCGGTCACCAGAATCTGATCGAGCCGAAATCCCGCGAGCGACCACAGTCCGCCGCTCGCCGGCCACGTCAGCCCGCGGCCGCTTCCGGCGAGCACGTGCGCATCCCTGAGCCCCGCCGAGCGAAGCCACCCCGCGGGCATCGAGGCGGGTGTGTGGTTGAAATCCCCCGCGAGGATCAACGGCCGACGCTCGACCCGGGCATATGCAGCCAGGCCGCGGCACAGGCGGCGCTGTTCCGACAGGTAACTTGGTGAAACCGGCGGAAGCGTGTGCACGCCCTGCACGACAGCTTCGCGATCTCCGGCCCGCACCACCACGCGGATCTGCGGCTCGGACGGTTGAATCGCCGATGCGCCCCGCGGCAGCGCGGGGAAGCTCTCGGCCGGCTCCACCAACTCGAGCCTGGAGAACACCGCCATCCCGAATGCGTCATCGCGAGGAGCGAGGCAGGAGTGGGGGAATCGCTCCCTGAGTGCGGAGACGATGCGACGGTCGAACGCAGGCGAATACTCCTGAATCACCACGACATCCGGCGCGTGCCGATCGATCTCCGTCAGCAGGTCCGCATCGCGCACCCGCCCGTACATCACGTTGACAGTCATCACCGTCAGCGACGGCGCATCCCCGACTGGCAAGTCGGCCCCGCCCCTTCCCACTCCCAGCAGCGGCAGAATGCACAAGGCCCCAAGCCCGGCGAGCACCGCGGCGGGCCGCCAGGCACGCGCGGCGGCAACGGGCAGAAAGAGGAGCAGGAGCATCATCCCGCTGTGCGGCGTGAACGTCCGGATCGCGAAGGAGAGCCAGTTGACCGCGCTGACGGCCGGACCGTCATCACCGAGATCCGGGAGCAGCCAGCCCAGCGAGAGCGCTGCCGCGGCCGCGGCGACGGTCAGCCACGCCAAAGTCCGACGCCGCCGACGAAATCCGGGAGGTGCAGCGCGGGGGGGCTCTTCGTTGTGAGGCCTCATTGCCTGAACGTACGGGCCCGCGGAGACGCGGTTCGCATTCACGGCACGATCTGGCCACGCGCGAGGATGTTCGCGGTCCACTTGATGGACTCTCGGGCGCCCCCAAAGCCCCAATCGAAGATGCGCGGCCCGACGAAGTACCATGCCACCAGCATTCCGATCATCATGACCATCATGCCCTGCGGACCGTAGATGAACTCACGGTACCCGCGCACGTACGTCGCGATGATCCGGGAGCCGTCCAGCGGAGGAATCGGCAGCAGGTTGAACATCGCCAGGACCAGGTTCAGCCCCGCCCCGATGACGAAGAATCGCTGCATGTCGATGTACAGCTTCGGGCTCGCAGCCAGCGACGGCCAGACATAGCCGCCCGCGATGGCAAGCCAGCACCCGCCAAGAACGATCGCCGTCGCGGCCAGGGCGAGGTTGATGAGCGGGCCTGCGGAGGCGACCTTGGCCTCGGCGTGCCGTCCACGAAGCCTCGACGGGTTCACGGGCATCGCGCCCCACGCGATGCCGATGATCGCGAACACGAGCAGGCTCATGCCGCCCATGTGGACGATTGGGTTCCAGGTCATGTGCCCGGCCTCGATGGGCGTCCGATCACCGTTGGCGATCGCGCACCAGCCGTGGGCGAGTTCATGCAGCACGATCGAGCCGATGACCCAGACGATCCAGGAGGTCAGCAGGAAGGGGCCGCCCATCGCGAGCGCATCGTTGACCCACCAAGAGGAGCCAGGCATGTGGAGATTCTATCGAAACTCACGCCTTTGCGGGGGTCGCGCGGGCGTTCTTCACGGCCGAGGCGCAGATCTGATCGAAGACCTTCGGGTCCTCGATGGCGATCTGGCTGAGCATCTTGCGGTTGAGCAGGATGCCCGAGAGCTTCAGGCCATTGATGAACTGGCTGTACCGGCACTGACGCATCCGACACGCCGCGGTGATGCGGGTGATCCAGAGTCGGCGCATGTCGCGCTTCAGGCGGCGACGATCGCGGAAGGCGTAGACGCCGGCGCGGAAGACCGCGTACTCGGCGCGATACTTGGACTTGTGATTCGAACCGTAGTACCCGCGGGCGGCGCGGAGGACTCGCTTGCGGGACTGGGTACGGGCTGCGCCTTTGCGAACGCGTGGCATGGGAAGGCTCCGAGGTTGCGTCGCGTACGGGGCGGTTGGGGGTGGGGGGCAACCGGCTTTGTCCCGACGGACAGTTGGATGATGCGGTCGAGGGACGGAATGGGAGGCTCAAGGGGTGATCGGTTGAGCGGCATCGAGCGTGAGGGGTGTTCAGCCCCGTGCCCATCGCCACCTGGGCGGATCACTTCTTCGAGGTTGCGGCCTTTGCTGCGGGCTTGATCGCGGCCTTGGCGGCCGAGGACTTCTCCGCCCGAGCCGCTGCACGCTCCTGCGGCGAGGGGCTCTTCTTGAGCGTGTGCCGGGCCTGATCGCGGCCGCGGAGGCGGCGGAACAGGAGCTTCTCGAGACGCTTGGCCTCGGGGTTGGACATCATCTTGTCGGTACGCAGACGACGCAGACGCTTGCTGCTCTTGTGAGAACGCAAGTGCTTGCCGAACGCACGGTTGTGACGGACAAGACCGGTTGCCGTGAGGCGGATGCGCTTCAGGCTGGCCTTGTGGCTCTTGTTCTTGGGCATCTGGCCCTCCAAACATCTACCGCTGCGGGACTTACGCCCTGGGCGAGACCTCCTCGCGCTGTGCGTGGACGGTCCGCCATCGGGGCCGAAGCGGGGCCGAGACGATAGGCCGCACTTTCCGCTGGGTCGAGTGAAGGCCTCAGCGACCCTTGGGTTGGGCGGCCCAGCGCATCTTGTTGAGCAGCGTTGCCCAGTAGGACCCAGCCGGATTCCGGACAAAGCGGGCGGCATCCCCGTTTCGGCGGATCCGGACCCGGTCGCCATCGGCCAGCGTCGATGCGTTCTGACCATCGAGCACAAGGGTCGTGCCCTGTCCGCAGGGGTCGGTGTTCGCCCGCTCGACCGTGAGCTCGATCGTGGAATCCAGCGAAGCGACCACCGGCCGGAACGAGAGCGAATGGGCCGCGATGGGCGTGATCACCATGGCGGGCACATCCGGTGCGACGATCGGCCCGCCGGCCGAGACGTTGTACGCGGTGGAGCCGATGGGTGTCGAGATGATCAGGCCGTCGCCATCGATGCGCGGGCCGGGGTGGCCATCGACGCTGATCGAGAGGCTGATCATGCGGTAGGGAGGGCCTGCCGTGATGACCGCATCGTTGAGCGCGAGCCCCGCGTGCTTGGTCGCGCCGCTGCGTGGAGCGACTTCCACGGTGAGCATCGGCCTGTCCTGAATCGTGAGCGGAGCATCGCCGAACAGCCCTGTCGCCTGGTGCGACAGGGCATCCAGATCGAACTCGGCCATGTAGCCGACTTTGCCGAGATTCACGCCCAGCAGGGGGAGCCCGCTGCCGACGAATCGCCGCGACTGGCTGAGCAAAGTTCCGTCGCCGCCGAGGACGATGGCGAGCTCGACACCCTTGAGGAGTGACGGATCAACCGGGGTGGAATCGGCGGGGAGTTCTGCCGCGACCTTTCCACCGGAGGTGACGACCAGCCGCCGGACCTGCGCCGCGGCGGCGATGGCCTCGGGCTTGGCGGTGTTCACGATGAGCAGGACGGTCCTGGGCATGGCCTTCAGGTGGTCACGGGCGTGCGTTCGCCCGAGCGAACGGCGACCGCGTTGGTCGGCGTGGTGTCGGCAGAGCGAAGCTCCGCGGCCCGACGGATCGCGGAGGTGATACCTGCCTGATCGATACCCGCTTCGGCCAGTTGCTTGGACCGGGAGTCCTGAATGATCCAGTGATCGGGGATGCCCAGTCGGATCGTTCGTGAGGCGTCGACGCCGAGCTGCTGCGCGGCCTCGAGCACGGCCGCGCCGAAGCCGCCGACAACGCTGTGATCCTCGACCGTGACGACGGGGATGCCCGCGGCAAAGAGCGCGCGGATCAGTTCGCTGTCAACAGGCTTGGCGAAACGCGCGTCGTAGACCGCCACTTTGTACTCGCCGGCGAGCGCATCGGCCGCCTTCACCGCGTCGATCGCCGGAGTGCCGAAGGCGAGCACCGCGACATCGGGCATGCCGCCGCGCTGCACATCCAGGTCGGGGGTCAGGCAGCGGGCCTTGCCAAGCTCGAACGCGGGGCAGTCGCCGAGCCGATCCGTGATCAGCGGGGAGACGTTGTCGCGCGGGTATCGCACGCTCGACAGGCCATCCTCGTAGTTGCGCATGAACTCGATCGCCGCGAGCATGCTGGGCTCATCGATCGCCGCGGTAATCGCGGCGCTGGGGAGCGTGCGGAGCAGGGCGGTATCGCAGAAGCCGTGGTGCACCGCGCCATCGCCGCCGACGAGGCCCGCACGGTCGAGGCAGAGCCTCACCGGCAGACCCTGGAGGCTGGACTCCTGGAAGCACTGGTCAAACGCACGCTGCAGGAAGGTGGAGTACACCGCGAAGAACGGCTTCCAGCCGGTCTTGGCCATGCCCGCCATCATGTCCAGCGCGTGGGACTCGCAGATACCCGTGTCGAAGGCGCGGTCGGGGAACAGCGGGAGCACCTTGGAGATGCCGGTGCCGTCGGGCATCGCGGCCGTCGCCGCGACGACCTTGGGGTCGCGCGTCATCAGGTCCACCATCGCCTCGCCGAATGCGCCGGTGAACGAGCGGCCATCTTTCTTCATCTCGACGCGGCAGCCCTCGCGGACGAACGGCGAGGGCGAGTGGAACGCGCTCGAGTCGCTCTCGGCAAAGTCGTATCCCTTGCCCTTGACGGTCTTGACGTGCAGCACCATCGGCCGGTCGAAGTCGCGTGCCTCCGTGAGGAACTCGATCAACGTCGGCAGGTCGTGCCCGTCAATCGGGCCGACGGTGACCAGACCGAAGTGCTCGAACCAGCCGCCGGTGGGGCCGCCCGCGGCGTGGTGGCTGTCGGCGATCATCGCCTTGGTCGCCTCGCCCATGCGGTGGTACGCATCGCGGACCAGTTCGCCGCCGGGGACATGCTTGAGGATCTCGCGGGCCTGCTTCTTGAACTCGCTGTAGGTGTGCGAGAGGCGGACGCGGTCGAAGTACTGCGCCACCGCGCCCTGCGGCTTGGAGATCGACATCCCGTTGTCGTTGAGAATCACGAGGAACTGCCGGCGCAGCGTGCCCGCGCCGTTGAGCCCCTCCATCGCCACGCCGTTGACGATCGAGGCATCGCCGATGATCGTGACGACGCGGCGGCCCTTGTCGTTGATCTCCGGCTCAAATCCCTCTTTGTTCAGCGAGTCGCCGCGGGCCATGCCCACCGCTGTGGAGATGCCCGTGCCCGCATGTCCGACGCGGAACAGGTCGTACTCAGATTCCGCGGGCTCCGGGAAGCCGGACATGCCCTTGCTCGTCCGCAGATCCGCCAGCAGCGGCAGACGGCCGGTCAGCAGCTTGTGCGGATAGCACTGGTGTCCGACATCAAACAGGAGCCGGTCCCAGGCGAAGTCGAACACGTAGTGCATCGCGATGGTCAGTTCGACCACACCGAGGTTCGGCGCGAGGTGGCCGCCGGACCTGGAAATCTGATCGCAGATGGCCTTCCGGATGTCCGCCGCGACCTCCGGGAGGCGATCGATCGGGAGTTTGCGGAGGTCGGCGGGGGACTTGATCGTCTCAAGGAGCGTCATGCACGAGTCCTGTAACGAAGCGGAAGGAGTCTGGAAGTCCGGGAACGGCTCTGGCGGCCACCCTCTTCAAGGTTCGAATGGTACACCGTCTGCGATTCGAGTGTTCGGAAGAGCGGGACCGGGATCGTCGGGCGTTCGGGCTTACTTCGTCCGCACAGCCAGGTACGCCGCAAGCTGACGCAGCGGCTCGGTCCCAACGCCGATCGTCGAGAGTGCATCGATGGCGACACCGTGGAGCCGGTCGACCTCCTGGCGTGAATGCTCGACGCCGAAAACGCCCGGGTACGTCTGCTTCCCGGCCTCCAGGTCCTTGCCCGATTTCTTGCCCAGATGCTCGGTCGATTGGGTCACATCCAGCAGGTCATCGACGATCTGGAACATCAGCCCGATCGCCTCGGCGTAGCGGGTGATCGCGGCCAGTCGGGGCTCGGAATCCGTCAACGCGGCGCCGGCCGAGTGCAGGGCCGCGAGCGCGCCAAGCCGGCACGCGACCCGGATGAGCGCGCCGGTCTTGTTCCGGTGAATGAGTTCGAGCTTGTCCTGCGCGGTGAGGTCCGCGCTGTATCCGCCGAGCGTGTCGTACACCTGCCCGCTGATCATCGCGTTGGTGGCCACCGCCAGCTCCGCGCACTGCACACCCGCGAGTGCGGCGGGAACACGCTGGGCGATCACCTGGAACGCGAGCGTCAGCATGGCATCGCCCGCGAGGATCGCCATCGCCTCGCCGGTGTGCTTGTGCAGCGTGGGACGGCCGCGACGAAGGTCGTCGTTGTCGAGCCCCGGCAGGTCATCGTGAACCAGGCTGAACGCGTGCACCAGCTCCACCGCGGCGGCGGCGGGCAGGCATCCCTTCGAATCGGCACCGGTCCCGGCGACCGCGACGAAGCTGTGCCACGCCAGCAGCGGCCGGGCACGTTTGCCCGGGCCAAGCAGCGAGTAGAGGATCGCCTCGGTCAGATTGGGTGCAAGGCCTGCCTCGCGGACCACGCGTTCCAGATACGCGTCGATCACAACGACCGGCGCCTGAACAGCGGGGGGGAGGCCGTCGGTGGCGGGGGGGGGTGGTGTCCCGGAAGCGGGTGCGATGGGGATGATCGCGGCGGCCGCGGCCG
>JAEYUO010000023.1 GCA_023432465.1 Planctomycetota bacterium
GCGCGGGGGGGGAGCGCCATGGGCGGGCGGGCGACGGGCAGCGGCGCGGGGGGCGGCAGGGCTTTGGGGGGGGCGAGCATGGGCGGGATGAGCATCGGGCTGCTCAGCGCGCCCATGCTCGCCACCCCCAAAGCCATGCCGCCCACCGCGACGATGCCCGTCGCCCGCCCGCCGATGGCGATCCCCCCGCGCGCGACATCGCCGATCGCGATGACCCCGATCGCATGCCCATACACCTCGCCAAACTCCGGCCTCGCGCCCAGCGCGATGCACACGATCGGCACGCCGAACAAAGTGGATTCACTGCGATAGCGCTTGGCCTTGCGGGATGCCCCGCCCCAGCGCGCCAGCACTTCCACCAGCGGCCTGCCGCACTCCGGGCACTTCGACGAATCCTGCAGATTGACCAGCGAGTACCCGCAGTTGGCGCAGTACGGATCACCCGGTCGGCGCGCTGTTGGCGATGCCGCTGACATCGAAGCCGGTTTGGCGGGGGGCGTGTCGCTGGCCATGGGCGCAGTCTACCACCGCCGACGCCGCGTCGTCAGGGTCCGCCAATTCCCCAGGATCGCCGAATAGCCTTTGCTGCTTTGCTGCTTTGCTGCTTTGCTGCCCCGCCTACGCCGCCGCCCGAAGCGACCTCTTCCCTTCCGCGCGCTCCAGCAGCGGCATCACATCCTTCACGATCGTCACCAAGGCCTGCGCCTGATCCGTCGCCTGGCTCATGCACCGGTCCAGCAGCTGCGCGTGCTGCGCTGCAGCGCCGGTCACCGTTTCCAGCGCCTCCCGCGCCGGCACGCTATGACCAATCAACGCGTTCAGCCGAGCCGCAGCATCGTTGCAGTCCGCCACGGTCCGCTCCGCATGCTCCACCGCCGTTGCCAGCGTGCCGCCCGCACGATCCCCGCCGCGCCCGATCAGTTCTTCCGCCCGAGCGAACGCGCCCTCAAGTTCATCCATCGTCGGCCCGGCAAGCTCCGCCGCGCGCCGCTCCAGATGCGCGATCCGTTCCTCCGCCTGATCCAGCGCAACGGCGCTCCGCGCCTGAATCGAAGCCGCACGCCGGTCAAGCGCAGCGCTCACCCTGTCCAGCCGCTTCGCCTGCGCCGCCAGCCGTTCTTCCATCTCCCGCGTGTTCTCTCCGAGCCGCTGCTCAAAGGCCGCGCGGTCCGCCTCCAGTCTCGCCGACCACGCCTTTTCCCATTCCGTCTTCGCCGCGTGAACCCGCGCGATCAACCCCTCCAGCGCGCGCAGCCCCGCCGATGTCTTCTCCAGGATCGTCACCGCCCCCGTCGCCTCGGCGAGCCGTGTGTCCATCTCCGCGTTGAAGCGCTCGCCCTGCTCCAGCCGGCGCGAAAGCTCCGCGACCCGCTCGCGCACAAGCCGATCACTCTCGGCCGCCTCTTCCAGCGTCCGCCGGAGCGAGCCGATCTGCACCGCCGCGCGCTGCACGAGACCGGCAAACTCATCCGGCTCGCCCAGCCCGCGCGGTGTGGTCATCCCAGTTTCTGTGTCGCTGCGCATGTGCTTTCCCATCGCGATCTGTCGCTTCGGCTCCCCGCCTGCTCTTCCTCCTCCCCCGATCGACACCCGCCTCCGCGCCGGTCACCCGCGTTCCCGGACCCGCTCTCGTCTCCCCGGCACATCGTCCGAAAACGAGCCCGACCTGAGCGCGATCTCCAACCGCACCCCTGGACATTTGGGCAGACTGGGGAAACACCCCCGCACCCACAGACGAATGGTCCTCAAGCGGGTGGCCGGCCAATCGCCCGATGCGAAGGTGGGGCAGGTGAAACGGAGGGGGGGAGGGGGGGGGAGCCGAACCCTGTGGCGGGGAGTGCCTCTATCATGCTGCGTATGAACAAAGCCCTGTACTTTGGCTGCGCCGTCGTGTGCGCTGTTGCGTGTGGAACATGTACGGTAGTTGCGCACGCAGTATCCCCACAACCGGGTGATCCCGCGCCCGCTTCCCCGCGTTGGGAAGCGATCGCCGAGGCGTTCGGCGGCGTGAAGTCCGAGACACGCCCAAGCCGCGATGCAACCATGTCCTTCGCCTTCGCCACCGAGGTTCGCGAGGTCCTCGCCAAGGGCGGCCAGCGCGTCAAACGCGATGACCCGCTCCTCCGCGCCCGCGACAACGAAGTCGTCGCCGCGATGGCCCAGCAGCGATCCCTTGCCGAGAACACCCTCGAAATCGAGGGTGCCTCCGCCGCGCTCGAGCTGGCCGAGTTCCGGTTCGAGCAGCTCAAACGCGGTGGGAACTTCACTCCCAGCGAGTTTGAGGAGCTCCGCATCCAGGCCATGACCAGCCGCATCCAGCGCGATGTCGCCATCTTCAACCGCGAGCAGCAGCAGCACCGCCTCCGTCAGATCGAAGCCCAGGCCGAACGCTTCCTCCTTGTTGCCCCCTTCGACGGCGTCGTCTCCCAGGTCATGGTCGATGTCGGCCAGGGTGTCAACGAACAGCAGAAGCTCATCCGCATCGTCAACACCGACCAGCTCTGGCTCGATGCCTGGGCCGGAACCGAAGAAACCATGCGCCTCGCGATCAAGGACGGAGCAAAGGCCTGGGTGCTCGTCGATGTCCCCGACCGCCCCGTCGTCGCCGAGGGCCGTGTCATCGAGGTGGACCCCGTCGCCGATTCCGTCAGCCAGACCCGCCGCATCCGCGTCGAGATCGACAACCCCGCCGGCTGGCCCGCCGGAACCCAGGCCCGCGTCCGCCTCGCCGGGCCTCCCCCCGCGAGCGGAAACTGGGCCTCTCTCCCTCAACGTGACCCGGACGCAGGCGACCTCACGCCCGTCCCCGCGGCCGAACCCTCGACCACCGCGATCAACCTGCCCGACGGCTCAGCGCGCAAGGAGCCCCAGCCTTGATCGACCTCTCCAACGTCCGCGCTCCCGGCTGGCAGCAGGTCGTCGCCGAGCTGAACGCGCTCGCGCCCGATGACCGGACCTTCCTCGATCGCCTCCTGCGCATCGTCGCGCAGGTTACCGCCGCGCGCCAGGGTGTCCTCTTCGCTCCCGACCGCACCGATGGCGAGGAGATCGAGCCCAAGGTCGAACTCATCTGGCCCGCCCCCGGCGCGGCCACGGTGCTCTCGGAGGATTCCGGCGGACCCAAGTCCGACAAGGACAAGTCCGCCGCCGGCGTCGAGTTCGCGCAGGAGGTCAACGCCGCCGCACGCGCCGCCTTCTCCTCTGGTCAGGCCCGCGCGTTCTCCCTCGACAAGCCCGGCATCTACTACGACGGCGGCACCTCGCAGGGGTGCGTGCTGGCGATCCCCGTCCGCGTTCCCGCCCCCGCCTCAGCAGGCGGTGGCGCCGGGGGCGGAGGCGCAAAGCCCGCCGCCGAAACCGTCACCGGCGTGATGACCATGCTCATCGAGCCCCGGTCCAAGGACGCCATCCGCTCCACCCTCGCCATGGCCGAGGTCCTCGCCGGCTACGTCCACGGCCACGCCGCACGCCAGTCGCTCCGCCGCACCCAGACCGCCTCCTTCGCCTTCGACCTGGCCACCCGCCTCATCGCCTCCATCAACACCGCGCCCAACTTCAAGGGCGCGTGCCTCCAGCTCGTCAACGAGCTCTCCAAGCAGTTCGGCCTCGACCGCGTTGCGCTCGGCTGGGTCAAGAACGACACCGTCCGAACCCAGGCCATCAGCGACACCGAGTTCTTCGACCGCCGCATGGCCATGCTCGTCAAGCTCGAAGCCGCCATGGACGAGTGCCTCGACCAGGAGCAGCCGGTCGTTTTCCCGCAGCCCGCGGCCGAAGGCCCCGGCGGAGACCTCCTCCTCGCGCAGGCCATCGTCCACGCCCACCGCGAACTCGCCGCGGGCAACGCCAAGCTCAAGCTCTGCTCGCTCCCCCTCCGCATCGACGACGACATCGTCGGCGTCGTCCTGCTCGAAGCCTCCAGCGATCAACCCATCGATCTGGGCACCGTCGAACTCCTTCAGGCCGCGATGGACCTTGTCGCCCCCGTCCTCCGTCTCCGCCGCAGCGACGACCGCATGCTCCCCGTCCGCGCATGGGAGAGCGCCAAGAAGGCCGGCGCATGGGCCGTCGGCCCCAAGCACACCGTCTGGAAGGTCGCCGGCATCGCGCTGCTCGCCTCCATGATCTTCGTCACGCTCTACACCAAGACCTACCGCGTCAGCGCCGACGCAACCCTCGAGCCCCGGACACGCCGCATCGTCTCCGCGCCCTTCGACGGCCAGCTCAAGAACCTCGCCCCCGGCGTCGAACCCGGCCGCAGGGTCACCGCCGGACAGGTCCTCGCCGAGCTCGACACCACCGAGTACGAGCTCAGCCTCGCCAGCGCCAACGCCAAGCTTTTCCAGGCCGAAAAAGCCGCCGCGGCCGCGCGGCAGGAACGTGACCAGGGCAAGGCCGCCTCCTACGAGTTGCAGGCGACCGCCGCCAAGGCGGAGGCCGATGCGTACCGCTACCGCATCGAGCGCTCGCAGATCCTCGCGCCCATCGACGGCGAGATCATCGCTGGCGACCTCAAGGAACGCGTCGGCTCGACCCTCAAGCTCGGCGACCCCCTCTTCCAGATCGCCTCCATGGATGAGTTCGTCGTCGTCGCCAAGGTCGATGAGCGCGATATCGCGCTCGTCCGCGAGTCCTTCGCCACCAAGGGCGGCAAGGGTCAGATCGCCACCAAGACCCGACCCGCCGACCCCTTCGACGTCGTCATCGAACGCATCGTCCCGCTCGCCCAGGCCGCCGAGGGCAAGAACGTGTTCGAGATCCGCGGCCGCCTCGCCGGCTCGGGCGACTGGCTCCGCCCCGGCATGGAGGGCGTCGCCAAGTTCGATACCCAGGAGCGATCGCTCATCTGGATCGGCACGCGGCGCATCATCGACACCGTTCGAATGTGGTGGTGGTGATTCGGAAGGGATGAGGGGTCAAGGGACCAGGGGATCATGAGCCGAGAGAGTTCGGCATCGCGACGTACTTCGGAGCTGCGCAATGAGCGAACCCGCGGGCAAACAGCCAATCAAGACCTATCGAGATCTGATCGCGTGGCAGCGCGCATACGGGCTCGGGCTCCATCTCTATGGGATCTCACACGAGCTTCCAAAGTTCGAACTGTTCGGATTGACCTCTCAGCTTCGGCGCGCATCGACGTCGGCTTCTCTGAACATTGCCGAGGGATACGGACGTGGTGGCCGGGCGGACTACGCCAGATTCCTCAAGAACGCTCGCGGCAGTCTGTACGAAACCGACAACATCTTGCTGTTCTGCCGGGACTTGGGGTACGTCAACGAGGCAAGATATGACGAGGCCAAGCAACGCGTAGACGAAGCCGAGCGAGTCCTGGCGGGATTGATTCGCGCTGTTGACCTCCCGCCGCGCAGTTCATGAACTCGATCCCTTGATCCCTGCTCCCTCAACCCTACCTCTATGAATGACCGCCCCACATTCTCCCCCTTCTGGCACCGTGTCCGCACAATGAAGCCGCGGCTGCGGCCCCACGTGCAGATCACCCGCCAGCAGTACCGCGGCCGCCGGTGGCACGTCGTCCACGATCCGACGAGCAACCAGTTCTATCGCCTCAACCCCATCGCCAACGACCTCATCGGCATGCTCGACGGCACCCGCGAGGTCGAGGCCGCGTGGAAGGCCTCCCTCCAGAAGTTCGGCGACATGGCCCCGACCCAGAACGAGGTCATCCAGCTCATCAGCCAGCTCTACTCCGCCAACCTCCTCTCCTGCGACACCACCCCCGAGACCGACCAGCTCCTGCGCCGCGGCCGCGAACGCATCAAAAAGAAGGCCGCCGCGCAGGCCATCGGCATCATGTACTTCAAGATCCGGATGTTCAATCCCGATCGCCTCCTCACCCTCACCGAGCCCCTCGTCCGGCCCCTGCTCAACAAGTGGGGCTTCATCGCATGGTGCATCCTCCTCATCTCCGCGCTCGCCACCGTGCTGCCGGAGTGGGAACGCCTCGTCAAGGGCTTTGACGACCTGCAAGGCGACCCCGCCCAGTGGGTGTGGATCGGCATCGTCTTTGTCATCACCAAGGCCTTCCACGAGTTCGGCCACGGTGTCATCTGCAAACGCCACGGCGGCCAGGTGCCCGAGTTTGGCTTCATGCTCCTGGTTCTCTTCCCCTCCCCCTACGTTGACGCCTCCGCCACGTGGGCCTTCCCCAACAAGTGGAAGCGCATGAGCGTCGGCGCCGGCGGAATGATCTTCGAGCTCGCGCTCGCGTCGATCGCTGCCTTCGTCTGGGCCACCGGGCAGGCGGGTGAGCTCACCACCAAGCTTGCCTACAACGCCATGCTCACCGCGAGCATCTCCACCATCCTCTTCAACGCCAACCCGCTCATGCGGTTCGATGGCTACTACATCCTCGCGGACCTGCTCGAGATCCCCAATCTCGCGCAGCGCTCCAACAAGATGCTCAACCACCTCGCGCAGAAGTACCTCTACCGCCTGCGCAACCTCACCCCCCCAAGCTCCCTCCGCGGCGAGCAGGCCATCCTCGTGACCTACGGCCTCGCCGCCCTTGCCTACCGCATCTTCCTCTTCATCTCCATCACCCTCTTCGTCATGGGCAAGCTCTTTGCCCTCGGCCTCATCCTCGCCGTCTGGACCGCCGCCTCCTGGTTCATCATCCCCATCGGCAAGTTCATCCACTGGCACGCCACCAGCCCGCAGCACTCCGAGCACCGCATCCGCGGCTGGGGAGTCAGCCTCGCCCTCCTCGCCCTCGCCGTCATCCTCCTGGGAATGGTCCCCTTCCCCGACCGCCGCCGCGGCTACGGCGTGGTCGAGAGTCTCAACCGCTCCCCTGTCACCTTCGGCTCCGATGGCTTCGTCGATCAGGTTCACAAGCGACCCGGCGACCGTGTCGCACAGGGCGAGCCGATCGCAACGCTCATCAACCCCGAACTCGACAAGCGCCGGGAGTCCATCCTCGCGCAGCTCGAGGAGTTCCGCGTGCAGGAGCGCGCAGCGCGTCAGGCCGGGGAGCTGGGCGCGGTCGATATCGCCCGCGACCGCATCCGCGTCTCCCTGAGCAACCTCAGCGAGGTCGAACGCCTCATCACCGAGCTCATCGTCCGCGCCCCGCACGACGGCATCGTCGCCGGCGGCGATCCGGAAGTCCGTCTCGGCGCATACGTCAGACGCGCCGATCCGCTCTGCGAAGTCGTCGAGCCCGGCGAGCTCCGCATCACCGCGGTGCTCGATCAGCGGCAGGCCGGATGGCTCTTCAGCAAACCCGGCGAGTCCCTCCCCGTTCTGGTTCGCCTCTACTCCGAGCCCTCCCGGGTCTTCGAGGGCACCGGCATCCCCAACGTCGAAGCCGGACAGAAGCTCCTCCCCGCGGCCCTCACCTTCGCCGGCGGCGGCATCGCCGAGCCCGAGGAACGCGATGAATCCGGCCGCGTCGCCAAGCGTCCCTGGTTCCCGATTCGCATCACCGCCGCCGCGCCCGATGACCTGATCGCCGCCGCCTACCCCGGCGAGCGCGTCAAGGTCCGCTTCTCCCTCCCCCCCAAGCCCCTCATGACCCAGTGGATCGACCGCCTGCACAAAGAGATCCAGGGCCGAGTGCAGCTGTGAGAGCAGCAAATCAGCAAATCAGCAAAGCAACAAAGGGGGCAGGAATGGAGTGCCCCATGCCGCGTCTGAAGCCGGAGTTGATCGAGCGTGTGGAGATGTTCGCGGACCGTGTCACCGATGTTGCCGAGGAACTCGACCGGCAAGGGCGATTTCGAAGAATCGTTGATCAGGTTGTCGGAAGCGGCACATCGGTCGGGGCAAACATGTGCGAGGCCGATGAAGCGCTGAGCAGACCCGACTTCTGCAAAACACTGGGGATCGTCCTTCGAGAACTGTCCGAAACCCGATACTGGCTGCGATTCGTGGCTCGTCGCGCGTGGATCAAGGAGGCAAGACTCCAACCCCTGATCGAGGAATGCTCAGAGCTCCGTGCGGTGTGCGGTTCGATGCTTGCCCGGACCAAGAAGCGAGGCGACAAGCAATAATCTGTCAATTTGCTGTTCTGCTGCTTTGCTCATTTGCTGCTTTCGGTGAAACCGATGTCTCAGACCGTCACACGCTACCACGCCCTCTTCGAGTCCCTGCGGAGCCGCCGGCGCAAGCCGGAGAACCGCAAGGGCCTCGACCTCATCGCCGCCCATGCGACGATGAAGCTCCGCAACGCCAAGGTCACGCTCCGCTGGCTCCGCGCTCAGGCCGAGCAGATCGATTCCCTCGCCCCCGACCTCCGAACCCACTCCGACCGCGCGCTCGACGATGTCGTCCGCACCGTCCGCGAGTCCTTCATCCGCGGCCGCGCCGACGACGAAATGGTCCGCCGCGCCTTCGCCTGCGTGCGAGAGGTCGCCCGCCGTGCCACCGGCGAAGAGGCCTACATCGTTCAGCTCATGGGCGCGATGGCCCTCTACCACGGCCGCATCGTCGAGATGGTCACCGGCGAAGGCAAGACCCTCACCGGCTCCATCGCCGCCGTGCCCCTCGCCTGGAAGCACCGCCACGTCCACGTCTTCACCGTCAACGACTACCTCGCCGCCCGCGATGCCGACTCCCGCAGGCCGATCTACTCCCGCTGCGGGTGCGATGTGGGCGCGATCATCCAGTCCCTCGAGGAACGCGACCGCGCAGGCGTCTACGCCCGCGCCATCGTCTACGGCACGCCCAAGCAGATCACCGCCGACTGGCTGCGCGACCAGATCCGCCTCGGCCAGCTCAACACCGCCTGGTCCGGCCGCGCCATGCTCGGCCGCGCACAGGGCCCGTCAACCCCCGGCGGCGGTCCACTGATCCCCGGCCTGCACGCCTGCCTCGTCGATGAAGCCGACGCCGTCCTCATCGACGAAGGCGTCGTCCCGCTCATCATCGCCCGCGCCCGTCGCGAAGATGAGATGTCGCAGATCTACAAGGATGCCGCCGAGATCGCCCGCAAGCTCGACGACAAGGCCGACTACACCATCGACCACCTCCGACGCCGGGCCGATCTCACCCGCCGCGGCCAGCACCGCGCTGTCCAGCTCGCCGAGAACTTCGAAGAGGCCATCTGGCACGCCCCGCGCCGCGCCGAGGAACTCATCCGCCAGGCCCTCGTCGCCCGTCACTGCTACCTCAACGGCCATCAATACCAGATCGTCGATGGCCGCATCGTCATCGTCGATGAATACACCGGCCGCTTCCTCCCCGACCGTTCATGGGAGCACGGCCTCCACCAGGCCGTCGAAGCCAAGGAGAACCTCGAGATCACCGCCGATCGCGAGACCCTCGCCCGCATGAGCTTCCAGCGGTTCTTCCGCACCTACCCCTTCCTCTGCGGCATGACCGGCACCGCCGCCGATGCCGCCGGCGAGATGGAGCGCGTCTACCAGCGGCCCGTCACCGTCGTCCCCACCAACCGACCGCTCATCCGCAAGCGGCTCCCCACCCGCATCTTCAGGTCAAGCGATGCCCGCTGGAACGCCGTCATTGATTCCATCCAGGAAGTCCACAGCCAGCGACGCCCCATCCTTGTCGGAACCCGTTCCGTCGAGGCCTCCGAGCAGGTCTCCACCCGGCTCACCGCCCGCGGCCTCGTTCACCGCGTTCTCAACGCCTCCTTCGACAAGGACGAGGCCGACATCGTCTCCCAAGCCGGCAAGCACTCCACCATCACCGTCGCCACCAACATGGCCGGCCGCGGCACCGATATCAAGCTCGATCGCGAAGCCCGCGAGCACGGCGGCCTTCACGTCATCCTGACCGAGATGCACTCGGCCCTCCGAATCGACCGCCAGTTCATCGGCCGCTCCGGTCGCCAGGGCGATCCCGGTTCCGCCCAGCTCTTTGTCTCTCTCGAAGATGAGCTCGTCCGCCATCACACGCCCCACCTCCTGGGCTACCTCCGCGCTCTGGCGGGCAGCGACGAGCTCTCCGGCCCCGCGAACAAGCAGGCCCAGGCGATCTTCCGCCTCGCCCAGCGACGCGCCGAGGCCCGCGGCCGCCGCATGCGCGCCGATGTCCTCCGCCAGGACGACTGGGTCGAGAAGCACATGCCCGGATCCTGAGCCCCGCATCGGGAATCGCCCGATCTCTCCGCTTCGCGCGCGGACCCCGTACCATCACCCGTCAGGATGACCACGGCACCCAGCACATCCGCCGCCGCCGCGACGCGCTGCACGCCCAAAGGGCGATCGGTGGCTCTGCCCGTGTTGTCCGCCGCTGGGGGCAGTGGGGGGGGCGGGAGCGGTGGTAGTGGGGGCGGCCACTCCGCCTGGCAGCCCAACCATCCCAAGCTCAAGCACTCCCGCGCCGGCAAGTGGCGCGCCGCCGTCCTCATCCTCGTGCACGTCCTGATCGCCGTGCACATCCTGCACTGGTTCATCACCGGCTCATCGGTCTCCCCGGTTGAACCCAGCGAGAGCATCCAGACCATCCGCGACGGCGTGATCAACACCGGCTTTGTCTTCTTCGCCCTCGCGATCCTCTCCACGCTCATCCTCGGCCGATTCTTCTGCGGCTGGGGGTGCCACATCGTCGCGCTCCAGGACCTCTGCTCGTGGATGATGTCCCGCATCCGCGTCAAGCCGCGACCCTTCCGCTCCCGCCTCCTCCTCTGGGTCCCGCTCATCGTCGCGCTCTACATGTTCGTCTGGCCCGTCTTCCACCGCGATGTCCTCCGCCCCATCTTCATGGATGAGTTCGGCAACCTCCCGCACTGGCTCGGCCAGAACGAGCCCCTCGACGCCATCCGCACCGAGTTCCTCACGCGCGACTTCTGGGCCACCTTCGCGCCCTGGTACATCGCCATCCCCTTCATCTTCATCTGCACCTTCGGCGCGGTCTACTTCCTCGGCTCAAAGGGTTACTGCACCTATGCCTGCCCCTACGGCGGCTTCTTCGCCCCGGCCGATCGCCTCGCCCCCGGGCGCATCCGCGTCACCGATGCCTGCGAGGGCTGCGGCCACTGCACCGCCGTCTGCACCTCCAACGTCCGCGTCCACGAGGAAGTCCGCGACTACGGAATGGTCATCGATCCCGGCTGCATGAAGTGCATGGACTGCGTCAGCGTCTGCCCCAACGAGGCCCTCTACTTCGGCTTCGGCAAGCCATCCGTCAGCGCCAAGCCCCGCACCCCCTCGCGCCTGAGTGAAGACCAGGCCCGCGCCGCCCGCGCCAAGGCCAAGGCCGATCGCCAGGCCCGCTACGACCTCTCCCTCTTCGAGGAATGGGTCGTCGCGGCGTTCTTCCTCGCCTTCTTCTTCGCCTACCGCGGCATGGCCCACTCCGTCCCCATGCTCATGGCCCTGGGCATCGCCGGCATCGGCGCATTCAGCACCTGGAAGCTCTGGACTCTCTACACCCAGCCCAGCGTCCGCCTCCAGAGTCTCCAACTCAAGGCCAAGGGGACCATCCGCCCCGCCGGCTTCGCCTTCATCCTCTTCACGCTCACACTCCTTGTCGTTGGCTGCTGGAGCGGATTCATCCGCTACCACGCGTGGCGCGCCGATTCCATCTACAGCCGGTTCGATACCCCCCAGCCCATCCTCCTCCGCCCCGAGCACGCCCCCTCGCCCGCCGAAGCCGAATCCGCACGCGCCGCCATCAACCACTTCCGCATCGCGTCTCCACGCTCAAGCGGCGGGTTCGGCTGGAAGCTCTCCCCCGACCAGACACTCAGCCTCGCCTATCTCCACTCCGTCCTCGGCGAGCTTGACCGCGTCGAACAACTCCTCCGCGACATCGTCCGCGAGGGCCGCCCGAGGGATCCGCTCATCTCCCAGGTCGCGCAGCTCATTCAGCGTCGCGGCGGGACCGAAGCCGAAATCCTCGAGCTCTACACCCAGGCCATCGAGCTCCATCCGACGCTCGACGGAGTCCGCGCCGAGCTCGCCGCATGGCACCTCCGCAACAACCGCCGCGACCAGGCCATCGCCCTCTGGTCGGGCATCTCCGATGATCCCCACACCCCGCACGCCACCCTCCTCGCCGAGGCCCGATTCAACAGCGCGATCGGCAACCGTGACCGCGCGACCGAGCTCCTGCAGCGCATCATCGACGACAAGCACGCCACCGCCGACACCCTCCTCGCCGTCGCGACCCAGCTCGCCCAGCTCGGAGAGCGCGACCGTGCCATGGAGACGGCACGCCGCGCCGCCGCCATCCCCACCCGCCGCGGCGCGACTCTGGTCGCAACAGCCTCGCTCTTCCTCCAGCTTCAGGATGCCGCAACCGCCGCCGACAAAGTCCGCCGCGCCATCGAACGCGTCCGCGAACTCGGCCCCCATGTCGCCCGCAACTCCACCTACATCCGCGCCGCGATGGTCGAGTTCCAGCTCGGCCGCGCTGCCGAGGCCAAGGCCCTGCTCAGCGAGGCCGCCGATTCCGCGGGCCCGGCCCCCTGGGTGCAGTCCGAACTCGCCGGAATCCTCTACAGCTACGCCGGCCAGGCACAGGATGCGCAAGCCGCGCAGCTGGCGCTCGACCTCCTCCGCCGCGCCCGCGATGCACGCCCCGAGTCTTCCGTCATCCGCAGCGACCTCGCAACCGTCTACTTCGGCCTCGGCATGAACGATGAGGCGATCGCCGAGGCCCTCGCCGCGGCCCAGTTCGCCCCCGCCAACCCCGCCGTGGCGCGAAACTGCGCTGCACTGTTCCGCGCACTCGGCCGATCCGACGACGCCGCCAAGTGGGATGCCGAGGCCGCACGCCGCGAAGCGCCAAGGTAGCGCGCCCCGTCATTCTGCCTTCGTTGCCCGTCCGGCCGCGCGATCCAGCTCCGCCTGCATCGACGCCGCAAGCGCACGCTCTCCCTGCCGCCGATAAACATCCACCAGCAACACCCCCGCCCGTGTCGCTCGGCCGGTGCTCCGGGGACGCACCTTCGCCTCCTCCCACGCCCACTCAAGCAGGTCTCGCGCTTCATCCAGTTGCCCGAGTTCCGCCAGGCACGCCCCGAGCCCCGCCGCAAGGTCCAGCGCCCCAAGCCCCGGGCTTCCTTCCGCTCGCAGCATCTCCATCGTCGCCGCGCCCGCCTCCAGCGCGCCCGCCGGGTCCTTTCCATGCAGATGCAGCGCGCGCACCAGCAGGTTCACCGTGTTCACCGTCAGCCCGTGCGTCGGCCCCGAGACCGTCTTCAACCCCTCCGCCGAATCCCGAAGCAGCGGCACCGCCCGCTCCCATTCCCAGTTGGACAGATACACCTGCCCGAGCTCGCTCACCACGGCGTGCGTCTCGTACCGCGCAGGCCCCACCCGGGCCCGCCGGATCCGCACCGCTTCCTCCAGCAGTTCCGCCGCGCCCGCGAAATCCCCGCGCAGCCGCCGGGGCAGCGCGGCATCAATCAACCAGTCCGCCAGGTCCGCATGCCCCTCCGGCAGCGCAGCCCTTCTCCTCGCAAGAGCATCATCCGTCAGCGCCGCCGACTCCTCTTGACGACCCTTTGCGATCCACAGCCGCGACAGCACGCGCATTCCTTCGCACGCCTCCGCGGACTCCCTCCCAAGCGTCCCCTCGCAGTCGGCAATCAGTTGCCGCAGTTCCGCCTCCAGCTCCGGCCTGTCCCGCTCCCGTGCGCCCACACGCAGAATCAGCAGCCGCGACCGCAAGGTGTCGGGCGCCACATCGCCCAGCATCGCCCTGCGCACCGCAAGCCCCTGCTCGGCATACTTGCGCGCGAAGTTGTTCGCGCCCATCCCCAGATAGCACTGCCCGAGAAAGTGCGCAACCCCCGCCGCCACCAACGGGTCCGTCGGCGTCTCGTTCTCGTACCGGTGCGCGATGAGCGACATCACATGGTTCATCGTCGGCGGCCCGCGAAACGGCGTTGCCAGCGCGTTCTGAACGCTCGACTCCACAAACCGGCTCACCGAGTCCGCCACCTGCCGCGCCTGCTCCGCCTCCTCCAGCCGCGATTCCGCAAGGTTCTCCGCCTCCACCGCCCGGTCCCGCTGCTCCGTCACCCGGTCGATGAACCGCGCTGTTCCCGCCACCATCACCACCAGCGCGACCGCCCCCACAGTCGCCGCCGCCGCGTTCCGCCGATACCACAGCCCCGCGCTCCGCACCACCCCCGGCACATCCGCAACCGTCGCTCGGTGCGACAGCCACGCCCGCAGGTCCGCACCCATCGCATCCGCCGACGCGTACCGGTCCTCAACCCGCGCAGCGCACGCCCGATCGACAATCCGCGCCAGCGTCCGCGGCAGGTCCGGCCGCTCCGTCTCCAGCTTTCCCAGCCCCCCCGCGCGCACCTGCTTGATCACATCCCACCGGCCATCGGCATCCAGTTCCCCGCTCGGCTCATACGGCGCACGCCCCGTCAGCGCAAACCGCAGCGTCGCCCCAAGCCCGTACACATCCGATGCCGGCGTGAACCGCTCCCCCCGCGCCTGCTCCGGCGACATGTACGCCGGCGTCCCCACCACACGCCCGCCCGATGCCGTCGGGATGTTCACCGTCCCCGTCCCGCGCTCCGAATCCCCGCCGCTGCTCGGCAGGCTCGACACGCTCAGCCCGAAGTCCGCGATCAGCGCGTTCCCCGACGGGCTCACCAGAATGTTCGCGGGCTTCAGATCCCGGTGCAGCACACCGCGCGCATGCGCAGCCGCAACCCCCCCGCACACCGGCGCCAGCAACTCCGCCGCCGCCCGCGCCCCAAGCCTCCCGCCCTCCGCAACCAGCGCCTCGAGCGATCGACCCAGCTCAACACGCGACGGGTCCGCCGCCGTCGGCGCCGCATCCGCGACCAGCTCCGAATCGATGTAGCACCGGCCGTTCTCGGCAAACACCCCCGCGTCATGCACCGTGACAATGTTCTCGTGTCGCAGCGATGCCGCCGCCCGAGCCTCATCGATCACCCGTGTCGCCCCGCCCGTGCCCGATCCTGCCCCGCTCGCCGTCCGCCCCGCTCGCCCGTGCAGCAGCTTCAACGCCACATGCCGCGCAAGCTCCGTGTCCCACGCACGCCACACCTCCCCGAACGACCCCGCCCCAAGCCGCTCCCGCAGCTCATACTTCCCCAGCCGCATCCCCACACCCAGCGCGTCCTCCGCCTCAACCTCCTCATCCTCCGCGCTCCCCGCCCCGCTGATGAGCGCCAGCATCCCGATCACCAGCTCAACCTCCCGCGCCGACTCCGGGAACCGCGCCAAGAAGTCCGCCCGAACCTCCGCCGGGTCTTCCCCGCTCCGACGCGATGCCTCGCACATCAGCACCGCGCGACGCACCTCCGCGCCCCCCGCCAGTTCGCCGATCGCCGCCCGATAGTGCTCCAGCCCCGCCGCCAACCCCCGCTCCCACCGCTCCTCCGCATCCGCCACCACCGCGTCCACGACGACCGCGTCCTCCCCGCCGCCATCCCCGCCCGCAAGCTCCGCAAGAATCGCCCCAAGCTCCGGAAGCGCACCGCTCTCCCCGCGGCGTGCCCACGCCGCACGCACCCGCCCCGCCGCGCTCCAGGTGTTCCCGATCGATCCGTTCATGATCCACTGGCTCCATGGGCAGTGTAATCGGGCCTTCCCAAACGTCCCACACGCACCCGCCGACAGGTGCGCACCCTCCCCGCCCCCACCACAAGCGTCCGGATGTGCCCCGTGTGACACCCGGTGGTATGCTCGCACGGGGAAAGGATGTGGCGATGCAGGGCGGGTCCGAACTCAAGATCCTCCTCTCAGCCGCCTGCGGCCGCGCTGCGCCCGGGCGGGGGGGGGGCGGCGGGGGGGGGGGG
>JAEYUO010000052.1 GCA_023432465.1 Planctomycetota bacterium
GCACCGGGCCGCGCCCGGTCGCGACCACGGCGTCCGCAACCGTGGAGTTCTCTACCGCTCCGGGCGCTTCTTGGCCGCCTTGCGCTGGCGTTCCTCGCGCATGCGGTCCGAGTGCTGATCCGCGATCAACTTCGCGAGCGCGTCCTCACCATCCTGCGGAGCGTCGTTGCCTCCCGCGTGATAAGCGTCCACAGGTTGGTTTGGTTCGCCGACTTCGGCACGCGGATCCGAAGTGTTCGGCTCACCCTTGCTCTCGACGACCCGCTTGTCCAGATCGCCCGACGGCTGAACCTCTCGGACCCTCCCCGATTGAGCCACCTCCGCACGTCGGGCCTTCAGATACGAGGAGTTCTTCAGCACCTTGGTCATCGTGGCGGGCGAGCATCCCACAATGCTGGCCAGCTCGTTGCGACCAGGGAAGAAACCGCCGTGCTTCCTGACATGCTCTTCGGCGAGCCGCATCGCCTCTTGCCACGACATCGACCCGGCCTGCGGTGCCCGCGAGGCATTGGCCCGATCGTCGTCACGCGCGGCCCCACGCACGACGGCCTCCACGAACGGCACCATTGCCTCCCGGAACGCAGCGGCGATGTCCACGGCATTGACCAGGTTCACATGAGTGGTTGGAGGCGTCGATGAAGGTGCCCCTTTTTCCGCGGCGACGCTGCGGAACGAGACGAGTTGTCCCGCACCAGGAACCGGAGGGCGATCCTCAAGAGCGCCGGCCTTCATAACAAAATCGATCACCCGCTCCCGGCTGGCAATGACCGCGGCGTGCTCGCGTGACAACCTCGGGTCGAGCGGGACGCTGAGGTCGGCCCGCGCGAGAAGCCCGTGTTCAGTGAGCCGCCATTCGTCGCCGCCGACTTTCGTCACCCTGAACGGCTGGCTGGCCGCGCCGGCACGCCGACGCCACTCCTCGATCGCGCCCGACCACCTGCTCCAGGACTCGGCGAGCACCGGCTCGATCGCCTGGAGCAGACCGGCCTCGCCCGTGATGGCGATCGTCGCTTCAAACGCCTCGTGCTGGCCCGCCATGTCAAGTCGCAGGGTGTTGCGCCGTTCCACAAGTCCTGCTGCCACAAGGCGCAGGAGCGTTTGCTGTTCGGTGACCGAGAGCTGGTCGGTATCCACATGCTGCCACTTGTCCGGGATGCGCCGGAGGAGGGCTTCGATCGCTTTGACCAGTTCCTGGTTCATACGGACCTGATGGTAAACCGCTGCATGTCGAAATGCCCACCGTGCCGCACCGACCTCCCGGGCCATTCTGGGCCGTTTGCGTATTCAGAAGGAGCAGGCCGGCGAGCCCTGCACCGGCAGCCGGTCGCCAGCCCGTTCATTCCGCAAAGAGCACGAGGAGCTCCCTATGCCCACCGCCCAAGCCGTCCAGGCGCGGCCATCGCCCGCCGAGAGAATCACACAGTTCATCGAGCGCAACGGCGGCGAACACCGTCGCTGGTTCATCGGCGTCACCTGCAATCCGCGCGAGCAACTCATCTGCGAGCACTGCATCAACTCCACCCGCGATCCCTTCTTGATCGTCGGATGCGACTCGGGTGAAGAAGCCCGTCGGGTTGAGTATTCGCTGCGGAAGCAGCACGGCGGCTGGGGGAAGCGGTTTGACTTCCTCGATCCCGCGGCCATCTTCGTCTACACATTCCGGCTGAGCGCGACCACCGCTCCGAATCTGCGCTGACCAAGCCCTCGTAGCTCGCCCGGCGGACCGTTTCATCGCGGTCCGCCGGGCTTTGTTCAATTCTGCGACGGGCGTTGAGCCCCCAGCATCGCCTGCCAGCGCCGGCGCTGCTCGCGCCAATCGGCCACGGCGCACACGACGCGGAGTTCGTGCTCGCTGATCGCATCCCGCTCACGCTCTATAAGTGGTAGGAACAGGATCTCCTCCTGGATGTCCGGAGCCAGGCACAACAGGTCCATGATCTGGCTGATTCGGGCTCGCGTGACCTGCCCCAGCCGGGCGAGGTCGGCGTGCGAATCGACCTCGCCGCGGCGGACCAGCTCCTCGAACCGGATCGCAAGCGCCATCAGGCGGGCGACCCGGGGCACGCAACCCCGCTCGACCGACGGCACGACGGGCTCGGGGCCGACGTTGACCTCCTTCCGCCCGGCCGCCCCTCGCGTGAAGTGGACCGGGAACTCGATCGTGACCTCGTCCATGCCGTTCATGCTGCCTCCTCTTCTTCAGCGGGTGCCTGGCCGAGCGTTCGCAGCCCCGCAGGATGGAATGTGATCGATACCGTCTTCTTTGCGCCGTCGTAGTCCACCCGCTTGACGAGGTTCGCCAGCACCGCCGCCTGCTCCCGCGGGCAGAGCACGTCCCACGTCGTGCCGAACTCCCTGAGCGCCGCGGCGATCTCGTCGCGGGTGATCACCTCGCCATCGATCCGTTCCGCCTCCACACGGAGGCACCGTGCCCGCTCGCTCGCCTTGGACAGCCGCTCGTGCAGGTCCGCCAAGCGGGCGGCAGCGTTGGCGTCCGTTCCCGCAGTGGTGGCGACCTTGCGGAGCTCGCCCTCGATCTTCTGGATCTCACGAACGCCGGCGGCCTGGTCCTTCTCGATTTGCGCGGTTCGCGTCCGGACGCCGCTCTGGAGTTGGCGGAAGGTGGCCGCGACCAGCGCGCTGTCGCCGCCGATGTGCTTGATGCGGTCGACCACCAGCCGCTCGATCTGCTCGGCGGGCAGTGAGCCTGACGGGCAGGCGTGCCAGCCCTGCTTCTGGGCGACGTAGCAAACGTAGTAGCGGTAGGCGGCCTTCCCGTCTTTGACGCTGTATGTGTGGCCCATCGCGTGTTCGCACGGGCCGCAGTGGATCAGGCCCTTGAGCAGCGCCCCATGCTGGTTGCGGACGTGCATGCCGCCGGTGCGGCCGTTGTGCTTGATGATCCCGTACACCTGCTGCCAGAGCGGTTCGTCGACGATGGCCGCGTGCTCGCCGTTGAAGAGCTCCTTCTTGTGCTTGACCTTCCCCATGTACGCCGGGTTGGTGAGCACGTTGATCAGGAGGTGCTTGTCCCACACCCGGCCGCCGAACGCCACGCCCTTCCGCGTCGTCCAACGCTTGCTCGTGCAGCCGCGGGCGTTGAGGATCTGGGCCACCTTCGTGAGCGAGCGATGCTCCAGGTAGAGCTGATAGATCTCGCGGACAACCTCCGCTTCTGCGGTGTTGACCACGAGCTTGCTGCCGCCCGCGGGCTGCGGCGCGAGGTCGTACCCCAGGATGGGCTTGCCGCCGAACCACTTGCCCTTGCGCTTGGAGGCCGCAATCTTGTCCCGTGTGCGTTCCGAGATGATCTCCCGCTCGAACTGCGCGAACGAGAGCAAGATGTTGAGCGTGAGCCGCCCCATCGACTGCGTGGTGTTGAACTGCTGCGTCACCGATACAAACGAGACGTGGTGCTTCTCGAACACCGACATCATCCGGGCGAAGTCCATCAAGGACCGCGAGAGGCGGTCCACCTTGTAGACCACCACGCAATCGACCTTGCCCGACTCGATGTCGGCCATCAGCCGCTGGCAGCCCGGGCGGTCGGTGTTCCCGCCGGTGAAGCCGCCGTCGTTGTACTGGTCCGGTAGCGCCACCCAGCCCTCGTGCTTCATGCTGGCGACGTAGGCCTCGCCGCTCTCGCGCTGGGCGTGGAGCGAGTTGAACTCCTGCTCGAGTCCCTGTTCGCTGGACTTGCGTGTGTAGATGGCGCAGCGCACCGTCGCCGCGCCGGCGTTCCTCGCGGGTTTGGTTTCGATCGAGGTCCTCATGCCTTGCCCTCCGTGTTGGCGGGCTCGTGGAGCCCGAAGAATCGGAATCCGTTCCAATGCGACCCGGTCACCTTCGCCGCGATGGCGCTGAGCGACCGGAAGACCTCGCCCTCGTATTCGAACCCCTTGGGCAGCACGCGGACGAGCACGGCGCGGCCCTTGTACTCGCGGCGGAGAACCGACCCTGGCGCGGGGAGCCGGTTGTCACCGCTCGTCTCAATGGCAATGCGGACCACGCTCTCGCCGTTGGCACGCGGCGTCGGGCCGTCCGACGCTGGCACGCGTGGCGGGCTTCGCCGGAGGTCGGCGTCGTTGGCCAGTTCGCGTGCCCGTTGACGTGCCCGCTCCGAGAGGTCCCCCTCCCGGAGCGCCTGCATCCGCCAGAGAATCCGCTTGATGAGCAGCACCTTGTGGTGCGTGCGGGTTTCTTCGCCGTAGACCTTGGCGTACCGCTGCTTCAGTTGCGGCACCGTCATCTGTTCCAAGGCCCGCTCGGCTGCATTCACATCGATCGCCATCGGGGTCTCCGTTCTCGTGGCCGTTAACCACGCGACCCATCAGGGCGACCATGCTCGGACAGTTCAAGTCGAGTCGGAGAGCCTTCTTGATGCTCGATGTTCGGCCCCGAAAGGGCGACTTGTCGCCGCCGGCGGCGGATGCCCTCGGCAAAGATGGCGGCGATGGTGTCCAGCCGCGCGGCGGGCGTGGTCGGGGCATCGGGGTCAGGCGTGGTGGTGAGGGCGGGCGCATCGTCCATGAGCGCGGTGTCGTGCACGGGCACATCCTCCGTAAAGGGGGACATGCATCCGTGCGGGCGTGCGCTTGGCGCTCGGCTTCGCACCTGATGCTGGAACGGAGCCCGCATCCGGCGCGGGCCCTCTGCCCACTGAATACGCGAAACGGTCAGGGAGCAGCGCGAGGCCCGAAGGTCACCCCTCGTTCACCCCGGCAGCGCGTTAACCCCAACGCCCAGAGAGTTTGAGAGCGCGGAGAGACTTTCGGCCCCCAACCCCGGCGTGGCGACCGATCCGCCGATGCGATGGCTCGGATTCGAGAGCGCTCGGCAAATCGTGGACTTCCAGAAGTCCCGTAGATCCCGAGAGATACGCGCCGTAGGCCAAGACCCGCGACCGTTAACGAGAAAAGGCCTCTTCCCGAGGCCTTTCTCTGAACTCCTCCATCAGGACTCGAACCTGAAACCTATCGGTTAACAGCCGATCGCTCTACCATTGAGCTATGGAGGAAGCAACCAAACCCCTGTTTTCACAGGGTTTGGAGATGGTGCATGGTCTCGTGCCGGGTTGTCAGTGCAACGGTCGGGTGTTGGACGGGTCCGTTGCGGAATCAAGCGTAGGCGAGTACAACCATCGGTCAAGCAAGGGGCTTGCGTCAGCGGATCACGTGCCTATTGTTGTGGCCCTTTTGGTGCCGGTTGTGGTCGGCACGCGACGCGGATCGCCGCAAAACTGAAGACAGAGCGACACTCGGCCGAAGAGGCCGCGGCACGATGGAGTTGAGGCCATGAAGGACAAGATCCACCCCAAGTACTTCCCCTGCAAGGTTTACCACAACGGCGAGGTGGTCATGACCTGCGGCGCAACGGTCCCGGAGCTGCACGTCGAAGTGTGGTCTGGGTCGCACCCGTTCTTCACCGGCAAGTCCACGCTCGTCGATGCCGCGGGCCGCATCGAGAAGTTCCAAAAGAAGTTCGCCGGCAACTACTTCGCCGCCAAGAAGAAGTAAGCTGCCCCGTCGCCCCCGTCTCGGAATGGGGCGTCATCTCAGCATCGTTCCGCGGCCCGACTCGCCGGAGTCGGGCCGTGTTCAATTCCCGGCCGGATCGCGGGTGCGCGATGGCGGTGGGATCGGGGCGATGTGGGCGCGGGGACCGATAAGCAGCGTGTCGCCGCAAACCACCCGGCTTGCCGGGTCGGATCGCTTCATCCGTTGATCCGGATGAACGGATGAATATAGTTGGTCGTAGTCCCGGGTACCGTCCCGGCGATCTCTTGCCGCCGCGAATCGAATCGTCCGCCCCATGTCCGGGCGCTTCAGGAGTCCATGCGTCATGTCGAGCCGCTTTCTCACGGAGCTGTCGCGCAGAGTGTTGGTATTCGACGGGGCGATGGGAACCTCGATCCATCAGCACGACCTCGACCTGCAGAAGGACTATCTGGGCTGCGAGAACTGCACGGACATCCTCGTCAAGTCCCGGCCGGATGTGATCCAGGGGATCCATGAATCGTTCCTGCGGGTGGGCGCCGATGTCGTCGAGACGGATACGTTCGGATCGAACCGGCTCGTGCTGGCGGAGTTTGACATTGCGGATCAAGCGTTTGAACTGAATCGATTGGCGGTCAACGTCGCTCGCGCCGCGTGCAACGCGGTGGAGACGGAGGACCGGCCGCGATTCGTGGCCGGGTCGATGGGGCCGGGCACGAAGCTGGTGACGCTGGGGAACACGGACTGGGACACGATGCTGGCCTCGTATCGCGAGCAGGCGCTGGGGCTGCTCGCAGGCGAGCCCCGCAAGGGCGGCAAGGCTGGGGTGGATGTCTTCATCATCGAGACATGCCAGGATGTTCTGCAGGTGAAGTGCGCGATCAACGCGGTGCTGAGCGCGCTGCACGATCGCGGCCTGACGCCGATGGATGTCCCGATCATGGTGTCGGTCACGATCGAAACCACGGGCACAATGCTGGTGGGGACGAGCATCGAGGCGGTCGCGGCCGCGCTGCAGGGATACCCGATTGTCTCATTGGGCCTGAACTGCGCGACAGGTCCGACGGAGATGAGCGAGCACGTTGCGTG
Source organism: Planctomycetota bacterium (assembly GCA_023432465.1). Taxonomy (GTDB): domain Bacteria; phylum Planctomycetota; class Phycisphaerae; order Phycisphaerales; family UBA1924; genus JAHBXL01. The sequence goes on from JAEYUO010000052.1 coordinate 6,585, forward strand.
GCTGGGCAAGCACTGGGGGGGTGAAGTTCCCGGCATGCCCGGAGTGCACCGCGCTGTGAGCGTGCTGCCCAACGCCGGCCTGCCGGTGCTGGTCGAGGGGCGAACGGAGTATCCGCTGAAGCCCGAGCCGTTTGCCGATGCGCTCGCGGGGTTTGTCGAGCGCGATGGCGTGGGCATCGTCGGCGGCTGCTGCGGCACGATGCCGGCGCATATCGAAGCCCTGGTGAAGCGGCTGGATGCGAAGGGGCTGCGGGACAAGCAGGGCGCACGGGCGATGCGCGTGATCGAACGGCCCGACCCAAGCGTGACGAGCCTCTATGGCCCGACGGAGTATCGCCAGGACAACTCGTTCCTGATCGTCGGCGAGCGGATGAACGCCTCGGGGAGCAAGAAGTTCAAGCAGCTCCTGGAGGCGGAGGACTTCGACGGGATCATCTCGCTGGGGCGCGAGCAGATGCGGCACGATGGCGCGCACGTGCTCGACCTGAACGTCGATTATGCTGGCCGCGACAACGCGAAGGACATGGCCGAGATCGTGAAGCGGCTGGTGCGCCAGGTCGATGCCCCGCTGATGCTGGACTCGACCCAGATACGCACGATCGAGGCGGGGCTGAAGCACGCGGGCGGCAAGTGCATCATCAACAGCGCGAACTTTGAGGATGGGGAAGAGAAGTTTGATGAGCTGTGCCGGCTGGCCAAGACGTACGGTGCGGCGTTGGTCATCGGCTCGATCGATGAAGACAAGGAAGCGTCGATGGCCCGCACGGCGGATCGCAAGCTCGCGATCGCGCAGCGGGCCTTTGACCGCGCGACGAAGGTGCACGGGCTCGATCCGGCCGACCTGCTCTTTGACCCGCTCGTTCTGCCCGTCTCGACGGGCATGGAGAGCGATCGCCAAAGCGGGCTGGAGACGATCGAGGGCACGCGCCGCATCATGCAGGCGATGCCCGAGTGCCAGACGTGCGTCGGGCTCTCCAACGTCTCGTTCGGATTGAAGCCGCAGGCGCGAGTGGTGCTCAACAGTGCGTTCCTGCACGAGCTTCGCGCGGCCGGACTGACGAGCGCGATCGTGCACATGAGCAAGATCCTGCCGGAGAACCGCATCCCGACGGAGCAGTGGCAGGCGGCGATGGATTTGCTGTACGACCGCCGCAGCGAGGGGGTGGACCCGCTCTCGGTGTTTGTCGAGCTGTTCAAGGATGCCACCGGCGGCGCAGCAGCGGCGGTGGTCGCCAAGGCCGATCTGCCGATCGAGGAGCGGCTGCGAGCGCACATCATCGACGGCGAGAAGCAAGGGCTGATCGATGCGCTCGAGGCTGCGCGGCAGAAGTACGAGCCGCTTGCGATCATCAACGACCACCTGCTCGACGGCATGAAGACCGTCGGCGAACTCTTCGGATCCGGCCGCATGCAGCTCCCGTTTGTGCTGCAGAGTGCGGAGGTGATGAAGATGGCTGTCGCGCACCTTGAGAAGTTCATGGAGCGTGTGGATGGCCAGACCAAGGGCAAGATCGTCCTGGCGACCGTGAAGGGCGATGTGCACGACATCGGCAAGAATCTTGTCGACATCATCCTCAGTAACAACGGCTACACCGTTGTCAACCTGGGCATCAAGCAGCCGATCGCGGACATCGTCAAAGCCTGGCGCGAGCACAAGGCCGATGCGGTGGGGATGTCCGGCCTGCTCGTCAAGAGCGTGAACGTAATGGAGGAGAACCTGCAGGAGATGAATACGCAGGGGATTGATGTCCCCGTGCTGCTCGGGGGCGCAGCGCTGACGCGGCACTACTGCGAGAGTCACCTCCGTACCGTGTACAAAGGCCCCGTGTTCTACGGCAAGGATGCGTTCGAGGGCCTGAGCACGATGGACAGCATCGTCGCCGGCGCGATGGCGATGCTCAACTCACAGATCGATGAGCGTCTGGCCAAACGCAGCAACGCCGAGGATGTCATCGCCCAGAGCAAAGCCAAGCGCGCTGCATCGCAGGAGGCCGCGCAGGGCACGGGGGTGGCCGTGCTCGAGTCTCCGGCCGCGGCGGGTCGTGGCGTTGCGTGCTGCGCGGTGCATGCCGGTTCGTCGCGTGGAGGTACTGGTGGAAGCGGGGGTGGCGGTGGGAGTGGGGGGAGCGGGGCGAGGAGCAGCACGCCTGTGCTCGATGCGTCGCAGATTCCCGCCGCGCCGTTCTTCGGCTCCCGCGTTGTGACGGATATCGCTCTCGATCAGATCTACCCCTACATCAACCCGGTCGCGCTCTTCCGCGGCCAGTGGCAGATGAAGAAGGGCGCGATGAGCGAGGCCGAGTATGATGCGCTCGTTGAGGACAAGGTGCTTCCGGTGTTTGAGCGGCTGAAGCAGCAGTGCCGCGAGCAGAGGATCCTCCAGCCCGCGGTGGTGTACGGGTACTTCCCATGCAACAGCGAGGGCGATGATTTGGTCGTGTGGGACCCTGCCGCGCCCGGCGTGAAGGAACTCGAACGGTTCACCTTTCCGCGCCAGCCGGATCGTCAGCGGCTCTGCATCTCCGACTTCTTCCTTCCGATCGAGAGTGCAAGGACCGATGTCGTTGCGCTGCACTGCGTGAGCATGGGTTCGCGCGTCAGCGAAGTCTGCCGCGAACTCTTCGCGCGGAACGATTACACCGAGTACCTCTATCTGCACGGGATGGGCGTGGAAACCGCCGAGGCGCTCGCCGAGCTCTGGCACAAGCGCATCCGGCAGGAGATGGGCATCGCCGGCGACGATTCGCCGCGGGTGAAGGATCTCTTCACCCAGAAGTACCGCGGCTCTCGGTACAGCTTTGGGTATCCGGCGTGCCCCGACATGGCGGACCAGGAAAAGCTGTTCAGGTTGATCCAGCCCGAGCGGATCGGCTGCACGCTGACAGAAAACTGGCAGATCGACCCCGAACAAAGCACAAGTGCAATCGTGGTGCATCACACCGCGGCGAAGTACTTCAACGTCTGATTTCGTCAGGTTGATGGTCTTGGGGCACCCTTGGCGGTCCTCCGGGCGGTGGCAGTCCACCCTCTCACGCTCGAAGGTGTCCTGTTGGTTCTCGTCATGAACGTGTCGGGCAAAGGTGCTGCCCCAAAAAACGATCGAATGTGACGAGATTGTCCTCAAAAGTGCTTGGCCATCTCGCCACTTTCGGGTATCTTCTACCGCTGGTCGCCACGGTCGCGCCAGCAATTATTCGCGAGGTAGAGTCCAAGGCGGTTTCCTCGAGTCGAGGAAGGCGCTGGTGGCGACAAGCAGGGCGGAGGATCTATGAGCCTCAAGAGAGCGTTTTGGGCGGTTGCCGCGGCGGTCGGGTTCGCCGGCAGCGTGCACGCCGATGTGATCGACGACTGGAATGAGCAGTGGCTTGACACGATCCGTGTGGTGGGAGGGCCGCCGTGCCCGCTCGCTCGCAATGGGGCGATGCTCTTCGCGGCGATCTACGACGCGGTGAACTCAATCAACCAGACACACGAGCCGTACATCGGGCTTGTCACCTCGCCCGGTCCGGCCAATAAGCGCGTGGCGATCGCCTCGGCAGCGAACAAGGTGCTCTCGACGCTCTACCCGGACCGCGCGGCGGTGTACAACGAGCAGTATGAAGAGCACCTGGCGACCATTCCGAACAATGCCAGGAAGCTCAACGGGATCATCCTCGGCGAAGCCGCGGCGGACCAGATTCTCGCCGCGCGTGCGGATGACCGGACCGACTCCGAGCCCGAGTACGTGTACGAAGATGTCCCCGGGGCGTACCGCCCGACAGCGCCGGACTTCACGCAGCCCCCGTTCAATCCGGGTTGGGGCACGACTGCGCCGTGGACCATGGCCACGGGCAGCGAGTTCCGCCCGACGGGGCCGCTCGGCTTCCGCCGTATCGACAAGCTGATCGCCTCTCGCGGATACGCCCGTCAGGTGAACGAAGTGAAGCGCGTTGGGCGTCGTAACAGCCCGGTCCGCACGGCGGAGCAGACAGAAATCGCGTGGTTCTGGGCGAACGACCGCAACGGGACCTTCAAGCCGCCGGGCCACCTCCTGCACATCACGCAGGTTGTCGCGAACGATCAGGGTCTGTCGATCGACGAGAAGGCAAGGCTGTTCGCGCTCGTGGCGATCACCCTCGCCGATGCCGGGCTTGTCGCGTGGGACATGAAGTACGGCACGGACATCGATCTGTGGCGTCCAATCTCGGCGATCCGCGAGGCGGATACGGACAACAACCCGCGAACCATCAAAGCCGACAACTGGAATCCGCTGCTGGAGTTCTCCCCGCCGTTCCCGGCGTACACCTCCGGCCACGCGACGTTCGGCGCTGCGCACGCCGCGATCATGCGGAACTTCTTCGGCACCGACAACATCACCTTCACGGTCGGAACCGATGAGCCGATCGTGAGCCAGGTCACCCGTACCTTCAACTCGTTCACAGCGGCGGCGCGAGAGAACGGGATCAGTCGCATTTACCTCGGTGTGCACTTCCGGTTCGATGCGGACATCGCATTTTCATCCGGCACCCTGCTCGGCAACAAGGTCTACCGCGAGATGCTCCGTCCGCTCACCTGCCGCGGCGACTTCAATCGCGACGGCGTCGTGAACGGTGTCGATGCGACGCGCTACGCAGAGGCGTTCTTCCGTGGCGATGCCGTGGCGGACATGAACGCCGACGGTGTCGTGGACTTTGCCGACTTCAACATCTTCGTGGACTACTACTTCGCCGGGTGCGATTGACCAGATCTGCTCGCCCGTTGAACGCGCGAGCTTCAAGAGACCGATAGAGCCTCCGCGGTGCCTCAGCACGCGGAGGCTCTTTCTATTCCCCTGATCAAACTTCAACAGGCAGGCCATGAACTCTCTCCTGCGACCGATCACCCTCATTCTCTCGCTTTTCGTCGGAGCATCGGTCTTGGCCGAGCCGACCGCCCAGCCTCCATCCGCCCCTGTCGCGAGCGAAGCGGACCCGCCGGCAACCGGACCGGGCGCGGCATTCGTGCCGGACCGTTCACCCACGCGAGTCCTTGCCGAGAGGATCGCTCGCCAGGTTATCGCGGCGAGTCCTCTCGCGGATCCGGCGGATGCAGCAGCAAGAGACCTGGCAGGCGCGGAGCTCGCTGCGTGCAAGGACCTCATCGATGCCGCGGATGGGACCGTCTTGTGGGGCGGGTTCAATCCCGATCAGGGGTACGACCCCGCGCGGTACCGCCTCACGCGTGAGAGCCCGATCGACTTTGTGCAGCTCACCGAGTTCGAGCCCGTGGTGTGGGCCAAGCTCTACCTCTCGACTTTCATGTTCAGCGGGAAGTACGAGATCCTTGAAGAGAACGGGCTCACGATTCTCGATCTGGAGGCGAAGTTCCGCGGCGGGCTCTCGCCGGGAGACTACCCCTACCCGTTCTGGCATTCACCCAACAAGTGGACCGCCTACATGAACTCGGAGAGATTGCTCCTGGTCTTTGAGCGCCGGCGACTCATCGCCGGAATGAGAAAATCCCCCAAGCCCGAAAGCCTGAAGCTCATCCGCCGTCCGTGGGATGCGAAGTGGAACTGGCTCGACGCCAAGGGCGATCCGCAGCCGCGCGTAGCGTTGTTCGACTACCTCTTCTCGAAGGACAATCCGCATGTCGCGCCGCTCGAAGCGAGCTACCGCGAGCTGGAATCCAAGTTCCGGGCGGCAAACTGCATGTCCTGTCACGAGCCAGACAACCAGAGCCGGATCAATGATCTGCTGCTGCTGAACTATCCGAACCAGTCGCTGATCATGCGCAGGTCGATCGTCAAAGTCTTCGAAGACAACTACATGCCGCCGGGCGACAAGATCGCAAAGGAGCCCGAGGGCGTTCAGGACCAGAAGCTGCTGGCCGAGCTGCTCAAGCTCGCACGCGAGTTTGAAAAGAACGCCGATGCCGCGATCGCGTTTGACCGCGAGCACATCGAGAAGCCGTAGCCGCTCACGGGCTGATCCGCTCCGCGTGCTCATCCTTGCGGATCAGGCGGATCCACTCATACTCCGTCGCGGCATCGCCCTCTTCAAGAAACCGCACCGCGGCATCGGTCACGTCAGCCGCATTGGGCAGGCGCGCGAGCCCGGCGACAGTGCAGCCGCTCTCCGCCGGTGGCCCGTCGGACTCGCCGATGAGCACGCCGGCCAGTGGAGCGCGGGCAGCCAATGCCTGATTTGGAAGCCCGAGCACCAGCAGCGATGCAGCCCCGGCTGGGTTGTCGGGTGTGTGACAGGCGAGGCAGTTGTTGGCGGAAAAGACGGGCGACAGCTCCGCGAACGCCTGCTCCAGCGAAACGACATGCGGATTGTCTTGAGAGAAGATCGCGGCGAAGTCGGCCATACGCGGCTTGAGGTACCCGCCCTCGCGCCATCGCCAGTTGCCGTCCCATGGCCGTGGCGATTCGAGGCTGGGTGTGTCCGCGGACTCGCGTCGAAAGGCCGCGATAAGACGGTCATCGATGAACACCAGTTCGACCGCGCGGGTGCGGACATAGCTCGACCACTCATCGCCGGAGTGCCAGAACGGGTGCGGAAAGTCGCCGGCGGGCAACCGGCTTCTGAAGGCGGCGGGGACCCTCAGAATGATCGCATCGCCGACCTGATCAAGGGTGGGCGCGCCGGAGAACACAAAGCACGAGAGGTAGCACCCGGCCCAGATCGCGGGGTCCAGGAGCAGGCCCGCGGGCTGATCCGGGTCAACAACCTCGTCGTGCCCAAGCACACCCCAGATGAGTGTTTCCTCGGATGCGTCGACCAGCACCCCCAGGTGTGACAGCACCGCGGCGGCCGTGCTGAACGCCTCCACATCGCCAAGGTCGGCATCCGGTGTGCACCAGATCAACTGCTCCCCAATGGCCTCGGCAGTCTCGTTTCGCACTTGTCGCCTTGGCGTCGGCACCGGGAGGCGTGCCTGAACTTCGGGGGGCAGCAGCGGGGGCGTGGCGACCGCAGGCGGGGCGGGCTCGCTCCCCGACGCGGAAGCGGTGGGGGGCTTCTCACTCTCGCCGCAAGCCGCGAGCATCACCACCGGCAGCACAGCAGCACCGCACAACATCCGCCATGAATTGGGTTTGCGCAGGCGTGTGGACATAGATCAAGAATAGTTCGCCCGGCCCGGACTGGGCGGCAACGGATTTACAGAGGTACTATCGGCCACGCCTCGCTCTGATGAGTGACCCCGGAAGCAGTGGAGAGAGTCGAATCATGCCGAAGTGGTTGTGTTTCGTGTGTGCGCTCGCGATCTCCACGTTCGCCGGCTGCGGTATGACGGTGTACGCGCCGGACGACGTCAGCGACCCCGTCAGCGTGTTCATCGCCGATCATGGGGTGCACTCCAGCCTGCTCCTTCCGCGCGAGGATGGCCGGATCGCGCAGTTCGCCTATTCCCAGTGGCACTGGGCGGCGTTCGATCAGGATGACTGGTACCGATCTCCATTCGCCCTGGTCATCCCCAATACCGGGACGCTGGGCTGGCGGGACTTTGAAGGCCCGTGCGACTTTGACTGTGTCTCGGACCGCATCCACACCCTGGGCCGTCACCCCCCGATGGATGCCCTGTACGAGGTGCAGGTCGAGCGGGCCGCCGCGGCCAAGGTGCTCGCCGAACTGGACCACCGCTGGAAGTCTCAGAGCAACGGCAACGTCTTCAACGAGAAGCGCGGGATGTGGTTCGTGAAGGATGCCTCGACCTACTCGATCGCACACACCTGCAATCAGGAGGTGGCCGGGTGGCTCAAGTCGATGGGGTGCCGGGTGAGCGGGATGGCCAAGGTGGCGAGCATTCGGGTGGTTGGGGCGAAGCGCAGCGAGGAACACTTCGAAGACTCCGAAGAAGTTGAAACCGCAAGCTCTGAGCCGTCGGATTTCTGATCATGGGATTGGCCGCGGCAATGTGCCGATGGCTAGGATTTCTTCGATTGCCGGTTTCGTGGGTCGTCTGCGGCCCGGCAACAGGACCGACGCCGAGCTTTGCCCGAGTGTTTGACGACCGGTTCTTGGGATTCTGGATTCTCTCGGGCAAAGGTTCGAGTGACGAATGAAGATCTACGTCGGGAATCTGCCATTCAGTGTGAACGATCAGGGACTCCGCGAGGCGTTTGAGCCGCACGGTCAGGTGAGTTCCGCGCAAATCGTCATGGACCGCGAAACGGGCCGCCCCCGCGGCTTCGGCTTCGTGGAGATGAGCAACGACGATGAAGCCCGCAAGGCGATCGAGGCCCTGCACGGCCAGCAGCTCGGCGGACGCACGTTGGTGGTCAACGAGGCCCGTCCCAAGGAAGCTGGCGGCGGCGGAGGGCGTGGCGGCTGGGGTGGTGGCGGCGGTGGGGGCGGCGGTGGGGGCGG
>JAEYUO010000128.1 GCA_023432465.1 Planctomycetota bacterium
CCCTCTGCGTACCTGCCTTCCCTCCGATCCGCGCTCATCTGCGTTCATCCGCGGCCTCTTTCCCTGTGCCTTGACTTTGCCATTTCCTCCTCCCTTGCCTCCGCCTTTCAAATTTCAAATTCTGACATTCCCACTTCCCCTCCGCGCCCACTGCGACTCCTCGGCGACCTCTGCGTACCTGCCTTCCCTCTGATCTGCGTTCATCCGCGGCCTCTTTCCTTCGCCTTCCATTCGTCATTTCCCCCCGGCCCGTGGCTCCTCCCCTTTGCTGCTTTGCCCATTTGCTGCTTTGCTGCTTTGGCAGGCTCCACCGGAGCCCGCCTGCGTACCGTCATCCGTGCTGACGCTCACCGTCATCCAGGGCCCCGACAAGGGCAAGACCTTCGCCCTCCCGCTCAACGAGCCGCAGCTCATCGGCCGCTCCAGCGAGGCCCTCCCCACCACCGACACCACCGTCTCCCGCCGCCACGCCGAGCTCACGCCCGATGAGGGCGACTGGTACATCCGCGACCTCGACTCGCAGAACGGCACCTACGTCAACGGCGTCCGCATCCCCGAACGCACCCGCCTCCGACTCGGCGATCAGATCCGCACCGGCTCCACCCTCTGGATGTTCGGCCGCCGCGAGGATGATGACTCGCGCGATGTCATCCGCATCGTCCGCCCCGACCAGATGGACACGCAGGTCGAGCGCATGCTCGCCAGCAACGACGACTCCGTGATTCTCGCCGAGCCCGAGCCCCGCACCGCCGCGGTCCACCACCTCCAGGTCATCTACCGCCTCACCGCCCTCACCGCGCAGACGACCGTCCGCGAGGAGCTGCTGGCCGGCGTGATGGAACTCGTGTTCAACGAGTTCCAGCCCGAACGCGGCTTCATCCTGCTCAACGATGAACCAGCCGGACCAGCCGACCCCGGTGCCAAAGCGCGGGGCGGCGTGAGTGGGGGGGCGATCCCGCAGACGCCGCGGCCGGTCGTCGTGAAGTATCGCACCGCGCCCAAAGACAAGAAGGATGCCCGCATCCACGTCTCCAAGACCATCCTGCAGCACGCCATGACCGGCAGCGAGGGCGTGCTCAGCAGCAACGCGATGAGCGACCCACGCTTCGCCAAGGGCGACAGCGTCCAGCAGTTCCACATCCGCTCCGCGCTCTGCTCGCCCATCGAGTTCGGCGACCGGAAGTTCGGCGCGATCTACGTCGATTCATCGATCGCCAACTACACCTTCACCCCCGAGCAGCTCGCGCTGCTCAACGCCATCGCGCGGCACACAGGCCTGGCCCTCGCCAACGCCGAGGGCTTCGCCAAGCGCTTGCAGACTGAACGTCTCGCCGCGATCGGCGAAACCGTCGCCAGCCTGTCGCACTCGATCAAGAACATCCTCCAGGGCCTCCGCGGCGGCGCAGATGTCGTGGAGATGGGGCTCAAGAAAGAGGACCTGAAGATCGCCCGCGGCGGATGGGCGATCCTCAAGCGGAACATCGACCGCATCATGGGCCTCACGCTCAACATGCTCGCATACTCCGCGCGCCGGACTCTGGAGTATGAACTGACCAAGGTCGGCGCGCTGCTGGAAGATTGCGCTCAGTTGCTCCACGATCAGTGTGTCGCCCGCGGCGTCGCGCTCATCATCGATGCCGATCCCGAGATGCCGCCCGTGCAGATGGACCCAAGCCTCATGCACCAGGCGCTCGTGAACCTGATGGGCAACGCGGTCGAGGCGGTCGAGCCGCAGACGGGCGCGGTGACCGTGAAGGCCTCGTACATGCCCGGGCAGGGTGCATCGCGGGCGATGGTGCGGATCGATGTCATCGACAACGGCCCCGGCATCGCGGCCGACCGGCACCAGTCCATCTTCCAACCCTTCCAGACAACCAAAGGTCTCCGCGGCACGGGTCTCGGGCTGGCCGTGACCAAGCGGATCATCGAGGAGCACGGGGGCCGGATCCGGCTGGAATCGGTCGCCGGACGGGGCGCGACCTTCAGCGTGATCCTGCCGGCGGATGGCCAGCGGATCGACCCATCTGCAACGGCCGCGTCCCGTACGGGTACCCCCGAACAATCCGGGGCACTCTGACCGATGCGCCCGGTCAGGGCCCGGCCTCGCCCGGACCCCCTCCCCACGCCGCGCGACGCTAATCTATTGCTCTCCCCAAGGAGCGCCCTGAACATCATGAGCACCAGCGCCGCCCCGCATCCCTCGCCCAGCCGCCGCCCGCCGCGAAAGCGTGATTCGGTGGCGTTCATCCGAGAGTTCATCCGCCACCCCGGGAAGATCGGCGCGATCGCGCCCAGCGGCCGCGCCCTCGCCGCGGCGATGGTTCGCGGCATCGACTTTGACCGGTCGCGGTCGATCCTGGAGTTCGGCCCCGGCACCGGTGTGTTCACCAAGGCAATGCTCGACGCCATGCCGCACGACTGGCTGGACCCGCGACAGAGCCACCGGCCCGGTCGCGGCACAGGTCGGTTCATCGCGATCGAGTTCAACGGGGCGATGGCCGCGGCCGTGCGTCGGCAGTATCCCGAGGCGACGGTCTACAACGACGATGCCGGAAATGTCGAAGCGATCTGCCGCAAAGAGGGGATCGAGCCGGGGACGGTGGATGCGATCATCAGCGGGCTTGCGTGGACGAGCATCCCCGAGCAGCCGCGACTGCGGATCCTGCAGGCCACGCACCGCGTGCTGAAGCCGGGTGGAGAGTTCCGCACGTTCACGTACCAGGCCTCGATGTTGGTGCGGAGCGCGTGGGTCTTCCGCAAGATGCTCCGCGGCACGTTCCGCGAGGTGCACGTGGGCCGGGTGGTCTGGCGGAACATGCCGCCGGCGTTTGTCTATCGCTGCATCAAATGAAAACCCCGGGCCCCCGAGCGTCGCTCGCAGTCGTGGCGACGAACGAATGGGGGACCGGGGTCAGAAGAGGCACGGGAGTCTCAAACGTTTTGCCAAGGCGAGCGTTACTTCTTCGATGCGTCGTAGTAGAAGCGCTCCTGCACGATCTTACCGTCGCGCCATCGCTGGGATGCGACCTGCTCGAGGCGCACGGGCTGGTCCTGCTGGTTGGTGAACTCGATCACGCTCTCGACCAGCGCGGTGTCGCCGGCCGCGGCGACAGCCTTGACGGTGTAGCCCTTCCAGACCTTCACCTGCCCGAGGAACTGCTTCTCGCGTTCGATGTTCGCGGCGAGGCCGACCGTCGGCGGGTTGGCGTTCTCCTGCATGGCTACCTCCGGCGCGTAGAACTCGGTCATGGCCTCGAGCACGCGGCCGGTCTTGATGTATTCCTGCAGGGCGTTGACTCGTTCGGTGATGTTCATGGTGTGTCTCCGTGTGCGGGGTGATTGGGGGAATCAGGCAAGGTCAAAGAGCAGGAACTCGCTGTCGCTGGATGCCTCGATGCTGAGCGCCGCTTCATCCTCGATCGCTGCACCATCGCCGGGCACCAGCCGCCGGCCGTTGACCAGAAGCTCGCCCCGGACAAGCTGGACCCACGCGCCGCGGCCGGGCTCCAGCGTGTGGCGCAGGGCCTTGCCCGCGGAGAGCAGCGACGCGTAGATGCGGGCATCCTGGTGGATGGGCATCGAGCCCGCCGCGCCATCGGGCGAGGCAACGAGACGGAGCGTGTCGCGCCGCTCGCTGTCGGGGAAGGGCTTCTGGTCGTAGCGCGGCTCATGCCCCTTGCGGTCGGGCATGATCCAGATCTGCAGCAGGTGGGCGGTCTCGGTGGGCGAGGCGTTGTGCTCGCTGTGGACGATGCCCGTGCCCGCGGAGATGCGCTGCACCTCGCCGGGGCGGAGCACGGCCTCGTGGCCCGTGGCGCCGATGCCGTCCTTGTGGCGGAGGGCTCCGGAGACCATGTACGTGATGATTTCCATGTCGCGGTGGGGGTGGGCATCGAAGCCGAAGCCGCCGGCGACACGATCTTCATTCATGACGCGCATGGAGCGGAAGCGGATGTTGGCGGGGTCGTAGTAGTCGCCGAAGGAGAAGGTGTGACGCGCGGAAAGCCAGCCGTGCTCGCCGCGGCCACGGTCATCGGATGTGCGGATACGGATCATGGTGAACCTCCGGACCGTGATGCCAGTGATCACGATACTTGTGACAACAAGTATATGGTACGGACCCGCGTGGGTCAAGGTTCGCCTGTTCGAGCGGATCGGCCGGTGAGGGGAGGGGGGGAGGCGGGTCAGTCGCGATCTGCAGGGCAGTTCTCGCGGGCCTTGGCCAGGAGGCGGCTGAGTTCGGCGAGTTCGGCCCGTGTCATGTGCCCGAGCTGGCGCTTGTTGAGCTCGCGAACCGGCGCATCGAGCTTGGCGAGCAGGTCGAGCCCCTGGCGGGTGATGCGGACGATGACCACGCGGCGGTCAAACTCGGTGCGCTGGCGCGCGGCAAGCCCGGCATCGACGAGGCGGTCCACTAGCCGCGTGACATCCGGCACGCGGGTGACAAGCTGGGTGCCGATGGTCTGTGAGGGGATGCCGGTGGGGTGGTGGCCGCGGAGGATACGGAGCGCGTTGTAGGTGGCCTCGGTCAGGTTGTGGGGACGGAAGAGGCGGGCGAAGCCGGCCTCGAGCATGCTGCCGGTGCGCAGGATGTTCAGATGCGCTTCTTCCTCGGGGAGGTCGAAGGGCTTCTTCTTGCCTATCTCGGTTCGCAGGTCGGGTGGCATGGGGCGGTGACAACAGGGGCGAGGGCCGGGGTTGGCCGGAAAAGGTTGTGGCAACGACTATAGCATGTACCCGAGCGGGTGCGGGTAGCAAAGAGGGCGGCGGGCTCAAAGGGGATCAGGCCACGCCGGCGAGGCGGCGGACGGTCATGTCGAAGTTGTGCACCATGTTGGCGCGAAGGCCGTAGACGACGGCGAGATACGCCATCGCGGCGATTCCGCAGCCGATGAGCAGGCCGATGCGGGCGGAGGCGAGGCCGTAGCCGTTGACGGTGCTGGCGAGCGCGGTTTCGGGGTAGATGGTCGCCGTGACGGCGGTGACGGGGGAGAGGGCCGCGATCGCCGCGCCGACAAACTGGAAGTCGGTGCCGCTCTTATAGGCGCACAGGCCGACGATCCCGCCGACCACGCCCACGATGCCGACGGTGGCGACAACGGCCGAGAGCGAGCCCTTGCTCTTGAGGGACCACTGCATGCCGACCATGACGCAGAAGGCGATGAACGGGACCATGACGACCGCGACGATGAGCGCAGATTCGGGGAGGATCGCGGGGATGGGCATGAAGACGCCGGTCTGCCCGCCGAGCACCTGGTGGTTGTAGATGACCCCGCCCTCGCGAGACAGAATGCCGGCCTGGACGATGAGCACATACAGCCCCGAGAGCAGCAGCGTGCCGACGGGCACGGCGATCAGCGGGAGCAGGTACGCCACCATGCCGCGCATCTTGCCGCCGAGGTAGGAGGCGGGCGTGATGGGGGTGGTGAGGAGGAGATCCAGCGTGCCGTCCTCGCGCTCGCGTGCAACGGAAGTCGCGGCCATGTTGACCGCGACCAGCGAGATCACGGCGAGCTCACCGATCGCGGTGTAGAAGATCACATCGCGGAAGGTCAGCGGGTTGATTCCCCCGCCGTGGAAGTACAGCACGACGCCGAGCGCCCACAGGCCGCCGCAGAGGATGAACGACCACCGGGCCAGCATGCGTCCGAACGTGGCGTTGCGGGCCGCGGCCTCGCGCCAGGCGATCGGATTGTGCCAGACGTGGCGTGCGGGGCGCGTCTCGGCCCCCTTGGCGCCGAGGCCGAACATGCGGCGATACCACGGAATGCCGCCGCGGCCGCCCATCCCGCCCAGACCGGCGAGGCCGCCGATGCGGACGGTGAAGGTGGAGGTGACCATGAGGATCGCGCTGAGGCCAGCCGAGAGCCAGCACCACGTGTGGACGGGCTTCTCGAGGAACCAGCTTGCGAGGCCGGACTGCGAGCCCTCGGGGTATGCGAGATAGCCGGAGGGGTTGAGCAGCGCGGTGAGCGCGAGGAAGGGGTTGATGGCGGTCATCCAGGTGACGAGCGTTCCGCCGCCGACGAGCTGATCGACGCCGTAGGTGACGGCGAGGTAGCTGATGACCGAGACGTAGAAGGCGAAGACGGCGCGCTTGCCGACGAGGCGGCTGACCGAGAGGGCGATGGCCATGGAGCCGACGAGGAGCGCAGCGCAGGAGGCGATGAGGTAGCTGGCGAAGATGGACCTGCCGGGCACGCCGCCAAAGTACTGGGTGAGCGCGAAGAGGGGGAGGCTGGAGAAGAGGAGGGCGAGGATGAAGAAGAGGCGGCCGAAGAGGTTGCCCAGGACGATCTCGCCGGCGGACATCGGCGTGGTGAGGAGGATGTCCCAGGTGCGTGGGTTGGCTTCCTGCGCGATCGCCCCGGCCATGAAGACGGGGGCGAGGACGCAGATGAGGGCGATCTGGAGGTAGGCGACGATGGCGAAGCTGCTGGAAGCGGCGGTGGCGAGGCCGAGCTGGGACATCTGTCCGCCCGCGGGCATGGCCAGGAGGAGGTAGAGAAGGGTGACGATGAGCGCGCCGAGGTAGATGGTGCGGATATAGAGGTGGCGCGATCGGCGCGAGCCGCCCTGCACGAGACGGACCGCGATGGGGTTGATGGGGCCGAGTCGCAGGAGCCAGCGGAGGAAGATGGGCATTGCGGGCCATGGTACCGCGCGGGCACCTTGGCGGTGGCTGGTAAAGAGGGATGGGTTATGACGGTTGGAGGGAGTGACCGGACCGTCGGAGCGGGGCTTCGACGGCGGCGGGCGCGATTCTCGGACGTGTCGGGCGACTTTCGTTTGTATTGTGTAAGGCCGGTGTTCATGAAAGCGGTCAAGAAGAACCGTTTTTCGCAAAGTACGTAGCCGCAGAGACATACGAGTTTCTGGCTGCGGGGCCACCGATTTTGGCGAAGGTCAAGCGGTTCCCGGATTTTGCTTGCAGTCTTCACGAACTTGGAGTAGGTTGACAAATGGATGGAGAGAGGTTCTCCCCGCTCTAGGGCGGACCTCCTCGACAATGTGTGTTCGTTTGGGCTGTGGTGGCTCTTTTCGCTCTGCCGCGGAAGGCCACAGCCACAAGTCCGTGGTTGACGTTCAGCCCGGGCTCGAGGTGTGAACGCGCGGCAGAGAGCTTTGGGAGAGATGATTATGAAGAGGATTCTTGCAGTTGTTGCGGTTGCGGGCCTGGCCTCATCCGCCATGGGCCAGTTCATTGCGTCCGATCCGGGTCCGTTCAACTCCACGGGTCTGCAGGGCGACCCCCTCAATGGCATCTTCAACTTCAACTATGCGGGTGGCAACTTTCAGGTCGGGAACATCCTGTTCACCGGCACCGCGACCAGCGGCGGCAACGGCAGCTTCCGCAGCGAGCTGCGCTACCGCGTGACGGCACCGGGCGGTGCGTTCTTCGACAGCGGGCAACTCATCGCCGGGACGAGCTGGGTCGGCGATGCGGCCGCCAACTCGAGCGAGAATGCCAACACCCTCGGCGTTGCCGGCGCTGGCAACTGGTCGTTTGAGTTCTACGAGACCTTCAACGATGGCGGCGACTCCGTTGACGCCATCTGGACGAACATCTCGTTCGATGTTCAGGCTGGCGTGGCCCCACCGCCCCCGGCCCCCACGTTTACCGGCAGCTTCGCCGGCACCCCCAACGTCGTGACGAACGGCGTTCCCGTGAATGGTTCGACCATCTGGACCGGCGTCGAGACCGGTCTCACCCGCGGCGCGGGCGAGCTGGCGAACTTCGGTCGCTACCCGGGCTTCGGCTGGGACAACGCGGGCAACGAGGTTGCGTACCGCTATGACCACGCCGGTGGCGACATCTCCGCGACCCTCACGGGTCTGTCGGGCGACCTCGACTTCGTGCTCATCGACGCTTCCGGCGTGACCGCCGGCGCCGTCGCGGTTTCCGAGGGCTTCGGCGGCGCGACCTCCGAGTCGCTCGAGCTGCTCGGTGCGCCCGCGGGCACGTACTACGTGGTCGTTGACACGTTCGGGGCGGCGTTCGCCGGTTCGAACTTCACGCTCACCGTGATCCCCGCCCCCGGCGCCTTCGCCCTCCTGGGCCTCGGCGGCCTCGCGGTTGCCCGTCGTCGTCGCTAATCCGCGATTGACTTCGACAACCTGATTTCGCTCAACCCAACCGCCCGGCTATGACAGCCGGGCGGTTGTCTTTTTGCAGCAGTCCGGATCGAGTCCTTCGCTGAGCCACTCATCGCCGCAGGTGGAATGCTCTGTGCGCTGCCGCGGAAGCAGGATTTTCCCTTGCGAGCATCGCTGCTCGGGGGTACATTGGTCGTTGGAGTATGAGTATGAGAGGTCGGCCCGTGTTCTGCGGGCTGGCTTTCAAGAGGACGAGTCTCTCTGTGTCGGCGGTTGCTGCGCGCGATCGCCTGCTCACACAGACGCGCGAGGCTGTGAGCAGCCCCACCGCGCGGTGTCTATGTCCGTGCCAGCGCGCTTGGGAGATGAGGAGTATGAGAGGGCTTTGGGCATATGCAGTTCTGGCGGGCACTGCGATCACTTCCGCCGCCTTTGGTCAGTTCGGGACAGGGTTCACCATCAGCGATGGGAACACGAGCTTCACCGGAGGCGACACGCCGACATCGGCGACCGCTGGCAACTCGACCGCGGCTGATTTTCGTGTGAATGGCGTGGCCGGCGCGGACCACCTCTTTGGCGATTGGTGGTACTACCGCATGGAGGGCGCGAACACGCGCGAGTTCCGGTTTGCCAATCAGACGGGCAGCACGACCGTCGTGGGGAACACCGCGATGCGGGTGTTCAACTTCCCGGAGTTCAACGCGACATTGACCTACCAGGTCAACGCGACCGGCGCCGCTTCGGGAAGACTGACCAAGACGCTGGTGATCGATCCGTTGATGTCCGGCTTCCTGAATGTGTACAACTACGCGGACTTCTTTCTCAGCGGACAGGATGCGAACGACACGGCGGACATCGCCAATGCGGCGTCGATGAGTCTTCGGGACACGGTGACGAATACGGTCATGAGCTTCGATGCGATCCCCGGCGCAAGCAACTTCCAGGTTGGGTCGTATAATGATGTGGTGACGCTCATGGGCGATTCCGCCGCGGACAACCTCAGCAACGCCAACACGACCGTACCAGCCGGAAGCGATATCGGCGGCGCATTCCAGTGGCGTTTGGAGGTCGTCCAGGGCCAGCAGATCACGATCCAGTCGCGATTCGAGATCATTCCCGCCCCCGGCGCCTTCGCCCTCCTGGGCCTCGGCGGCCTCGCGGCGGCTCGTCGTCGTCGCTAATCCGCGATCGACTTCGACAACCTGCTTTCGCTCAACCCAGCCGCCAGGCCAAAGCGCCGGGCGGTTGACGTTGCCATTGGGTTGGGGCAGAGTCGCACCTCCAGGGCCCGGAGCTTCCTGCCCGTCCAAGGGCGCGGCCGTCGTCGGGGGGGGGGGGGGGGGGGGCGGATTGAAGAGGCGTCCGGGCCGCCGCGCATTGAAGCCGGGGGCAGTGGGCGGGGGGGGGGCGG
>JAEYUO010000039.1 GCA_023432465.1 Planctomycetota bacterium
CCCGCGGCCCGGGGCCGCGCGGGTCCGGGCCAGGTCCTCCACGATCTGATCCGCGCTCACCACCTCGTGCGTCTGGCAGAGGCACCGCAGCACGCCCAGCCGAACCGGCGTCACGCGCAGACCTGCGGCTCGAAGCAGCGCGGCGTGGTCGTGGTCCTTGTCGCCGATATGACTGGGCCGGGGCATGTACCCCAATTATGCCCCCCGTTCAGCACATCGTCATCCCACCGTCCACGACAATGGTCTGGCCGGTCAGATACCCCGCCTCATCGGCGGACACGTACGCCACCGCCGCCGCGATGTCCTCGGGCGTTCCCAGTCGCCGAACCGCCACCATCTCCTGGAGCTTGGCCTTGATCTCCGTCGGCAGGTTCTGCGTCATGTCGGTCTCGACATATCCGGGGGCGACCACGTTGCACGTGATCCCCTTGGACCCAAGCTCTCTCGCGATGGTCTTGCTCAGGCCCAGAAGCCCCGCCTTCGCCGCCGCATAGTTCGCCTGCCCGGCGTTCCCCACCACGCCCGATGTGCTCGCGATGTTCACGATGCGGCCGAAGCGGTTCTTCATCATGGGCCGCGCCGCGGCACGGATCGCCACAAACGCGGACTTGAGGTCAACATTGATGACCTCGTCCCATTCCTCATCACTCATCCGCAGCACCAGATTGTCGCGCGTGATGCCCGCGTTGTTCACCAGGATGTCCAGCCGGCCCTGCTCCGCCACAACCTCGTCGATGGACTTGGCCAGCGCGGCTGCATCGCCCACATCCACCGCCTTGAACGATGCCGACCCGCCCTGCGAGGTGATCTGCGCAGCCAGGTCCGAGAGCGGCCCCGAAGTCCGGCTGACCAAGACAACGTGCCGCCCATCGCGTGCCAACCGCAACGCGATCGCTTTGCCGATGCCGCGGCTCGCCCCAGTCACATACGCAACCCGCCGAGGCTCTGTCCCTGTGCTCATGACACCACTCCCAGGCGCAGCGTGCGCCGTGCTGACGTGCTCCGCCCGCCCGAAACTCGAGGTTCAGCCGCTACCGGGGATCGTCACCGGTCCGCTGGGCGTGTTCTTGCGGGACGGACCGCTGGGGTCAGACTCCGATGGCGCACCGCCATCCGCGCCCGGCGTATCCGTGCCCGCGCCATCGCCCAGGCCCTCAAGGTTCAGATTGGGCGTCGGCCCGGCCGTGATCGATGTGTACAGGAAACCAAGCGGGCCAATCCCATCCCACGCCGAGGCGCGGGTTCGATCGCCATTCGCCGCGGGAGCATTGGTGAACCGCCAGGTATCCCCGACCTGCGAAGCGCCCCAACCCAGCAGGTACGCGCCGCGCGGGTCCTGAATCGCCAGCAGCATGCCCCGGGTCGGAACAGCGCCGCCAAGATCGCCCGCTCCGCCCCCCGCGCCCCCGCCGCTGAGCGCGGCGAACGCCGCCTTGATCTCCTCGCCGATCTCCTCCGCGGACTTGCCCTGCATCTTCTCCATCTGCTCGCGCATGACGGCAAGCTGCTCCGCCGGGATCTGCCCCGACGCCTCCAGCACGTCGAGAGCGCCCGTGCCGGCACCCGCCGAAATCGCTTCCTTCAGTTGGTCCACCATCTGCGACATCGAACCCATGTCAAAGCCGGCCAGCGCCGCGCCCGAACTCATCGCCATCGATGCGTCGTACGACCCGGCGTACACGATTCGGACCGCTTCGATCGGCTTGGTCGACGCTTCCCACTCGCCCGTCTCCACCAGGGTCCCCAGCAGGTTGTTCGCGCCCGCATCCAGCAGCCCCTGGACCTTGCCATCATCGCCCTTGGCGAACGCATCCGCGAACTCGATGATCGCCCGGGCGAACGATTCATCAGTCAGCCGCACATCCCCCGCGAACTGCACGCGCGGATCCGCGTTCATGTCCTGCAGCAAGTCCCCAAGCGACACCTCCGCGGGCGGCGGTGGCGGAGGCGGCGGGGGCGGGGGTGGTGGCGGCGGGGGCGGCGGCTTCGGGCAGCCCGTCAGGAACAGCACCATCAGCAGCGACGATGCGCCGCCGATGATCCGCCGCGACGTGGTTTGCTTCAAAGTGCTGCAAATCAAAGACTTATGGTTCGTCATGGGTTTCGACCTTCGTCCCCTTCTCGATCCTTCGCATCAGCCCCGCCAGCGTCTTGCCCGGCGCAAGTTCGTGCCATTCCGCCCCGCCCAAGCCCGCCAGCCAGCGGCAGTTCTGCTCCCAGCGCACAGGCTTGGTCAGCTGCTCGACCAGCCGCTGCCGGATCGAGTCTTCAACTGTACGCCCCCCCGACCCGGGAGTTTCGTGCCCTGCCCCCGTCACGTTCGAGGCCACCTGGCATCGCGCCGGACGCATCGTCGTCGCCCGAAGCGCCTCCGCCAGCCTGTCCGCCGCGGGCTGCATCAGCGGGGAGTGGAACGCCCCGGCCACCGGCAACGGCGCAGCCCGCAGCCCCATCTCACCCGCGACCGTCGCCGCCCGTACGCACGCCGCGATGGATCCGCTGATCACCACCTGGCCCGGGGCGTTGAAGTTCGCCGAAACCAGGACATCCCCGCCGCGTGCCTTGTCGCACACCTCGCTCGCCTGAGCCTCCGTCGCCCCGATCAGCGCCACCATGCCCGAACCCGGCGAACCGTCCGCGGCCTTGATCGCATCCGCCGCATCCTGCATCGCCCGTCCGCGCAGCGTGACCAGCTCCAGTCCCTCCTCAAACCCGAAAACGCCCGCAAGATGCAGGGCGGTGTACTCGCCAAGCGACAGGCCAGCGGTCGCGATCACCCCCGACTCGCTCACCCCGACATCCGGCCCTGCCCCCCACCGGGCCAGCATGCCGCGCCAGCACGCCACCGAGCACACATAAATCGCCGGTTGCGACACATCCGTCTGGTTCAGCCGCTCTGCCGGACCCTCGAAGCAAAGTTGTGACAGCGGCGCGCCGAGCCGGCTTCCCAGAACCGAATCCGCGCGCTCAAACACCGCCCGCGCTTCCGCGGAGGCCGCGTGCCACGACTTGCCCATCGCCACAGCCTGTGCGCCCTGTCCGGGGCAGAGAACGATCCGCGTGCTCGTCATGTCGGCAGTCTAGCAAGTCAGCGGATGCACTTCAGCACCCGGCGATGTACCGAGTCATGAACTCGAACAGGTCGGCCGTGTTGGTCTGGCCGTCCCCGTTGACATCGCCGCGCCCCGCAAAGAACGAGGTCAGGAAGTCGAAGAAGTCGGTGGAAGTCACGAGCCCGTCGCTGTTCCAGTCCGCGACGCACACGACGTCGTCTCCCGACAGCGACTCAAGTGCCCGATGCGCGTTTACGCGCCCGTGTCCAAACTGCGGATCCCAGCCCGCAGGCCCGCGATCGTCCGCTGTTTCCTTGATGATCCGGCGAACCTCCGAAGAACTCAGCCACGGCGCAGTCTCCAGCAGCAGCGCGGCGATCCCCGACACGAACGGCGCGGCCATCGATGTGCCCGACTCGAACCTGTGCCCATTGGGGTTCGAGTTGCTGTCCGTCGTGGTCATGATCATCACGCCCGGAGCGCTGACATCGACCTCCGGTCCGGTCGTGCAGAACGGCGCGGCAAAGTCGCGATTGTCCGTCGCCGTCACCGCCAGAACCTCCGGCAGGCGAGCCGGGAAGTACACCGGTATCCCGGGAGTGTTCCCCGTCGCCGCCACGATGACCGCGCCCGAGGCCGAGGCATACGTCACCGCCGCGCGGAGATACTCGGTTCCTCCCGAATACGCCAGGCTGATCGAGATCACCCTCGCGCCATGATCCACAGCCCAGATGATGCCGCTCGCGCACGCGGATTCCGAGCTGTTCCCCCACTGGTCCGCCACACGCACCGGCATGATCCGCGCATTCCAGCTCACGCCCGAAATGCCATGCCCGTCGTTCGCCGACGCCGCGGCGATGCCCGCGCACGCGGTGCCGTGAGGCACATACGGGCTGTCATCCGTCGCGTTCGGATCCGCTCCAACAAAGCTCCTCCCCGGAACCAGCTTCGGAGCAAGGTCCGGATGGCTGTGGCTCACGCCTGTGTCGAGCACCGCGATCGTCACCCCCACCCCGCCGGCGATCTGCCACGCGTTGATCGCGGAGATGTCCGCGTGCGGAACGCCCGGATTCCCGCCGATCGATGCGCCCGTGTTATGCAGGCCGTACTGATTGGCAAACAGCGGGTCGTTCGGGTTCGCCGTGCCCAGCACAAAGCCCGGCGCATCGGCCTCCACCACCTCGAACAGCTCGGTGTGCGCCGAAAGCGCCGCAACAAACTCCGCCATAGGCGTGTGCGGCGGAGCCTCAATCACGATGTACTGCGCAAGCTTCGAGGCCTCCGCGTTGCACGGCCGCAGTCTCGCCCAGCTCAGACGCGAATCC
Organism: Planctomycetota bacterium; assembly: GCA_023432465.1. Taxonomy (GTDB): domain Bacteria; phylum Planctomycetota; class Phycisphaerae; order Phycisphaerales; family UBA1924; genus JAHBXL01. Next base: position 4,379 of record JAEYUO010000039.1, read on the forward strand.
GCATGCGTGGCGTTGAACGACGCAAGCGTCGCGGCCAGCGCTGGGTGCTCGCAGTCGGAACCGGCCAAAGCAATGTTCTGTCCACCCAGGCCAAGCTGCTCGATCGTCGCCCGAACGACCGGGCCGCTCTCGGCCCTCATTCGGCAGATGATCCGGGCCGGTTCGCCCGCGGCGGCATGTCCCAAGGGTCTCCCGTCGGCTGGCACAGCCGCGCAGAAACCTGTCGCAATCCCAACAGTCATGGCCGGGATCAGGCCGCACGCGAGGCGGAGACGGTTCACAGCAGGGATCCTCCGTCCCCCCCAAGGTAGTTTGCTATCGACCACCTAGGGTGGGCAGTATAACGGTCGCCCCGGTCTGCCGCAAAGGCAAAATCGGCCGAATAAACGGATATTCAACGCCTGAATGGTTGATTGCAGCCACTCGATGAGCCGCCACCACACGAACATGGGGTGCGTGCCCCCAATGTCTGCCCCGGTGTGTCAACGACAGGTGAATCCGGCGAAGATGTGCGGTCTGGCGCGCGGAATTTGGTTGACAACACCGCGGATCTCTGGCAAACTCCTCCCCAGAGAGATCCGTTTCGGCAGGGTTCACCTGCACAGAGTGAGAGAGTCCCAAAACCGCTGATCGGTGGCTGTCGAAGAACTTTCGCAGCGTTCGGTCGGTCGATTGAGGAGGAGAGACAGATGAAGTTTGGTGTTACCAGCGTTCTCGGTGCAGCCGCGATTCTGTCTCTGACTGCCGGTGCTTCCGCCAGCATGTCGGAGTTCTGCTTCACCATCCGCGCCAGCGCGATGGTCGGTGGGCAGATGCAGTTCGCGACGTACGAAGTGCGGTCCGACAGCGATGCCGTGTATTACGATCCTCCGAGCCAGACGTACGGCTGGGAGCTGACCTCTCCTCTGCACCTCGTCTCGGCAGAAGGCACGACCCTCGCCATCCTCGAAACCGCATCCATCCTCGCGATCGAGGATCCGGTCGTTTCCGTCAACTTCTCGGTGACCGCCGGTGCCGTGCAGACCGCCTTTGACATCACCTCGACGCAGCTGAACTTCGGCGCGCTGAGCGACAGCGTCACCGGGCATGCGTCGGCCTCCTTCACCGCCAACGACGACAGCGGCGACGGCTTCGTTCAGGTCTCGCCGATCGGCGTCTTCCCGAACAGCAAGCTCTACGTTGCCCGTTACAACAACACCGGCACGCTCGATGGCACGGACTTCGGCGGCGGCCTCCTGAACGGCCAGACCGGCCAGTTCATCGTCGGCGATGCCGGCAACGTCCCCCTTCAGGCCATCCCCGGCGTCATCACCAACATGCAGGCCGGCTTCCAGTTCTCGCTGAGCAGCGGCGATCAGGCCGCGGGCACCAGCACCTTCACGATCATCCCCGCCCCGGGCGCTGCCGCGCTCCTGGGTCTGGGCGGCCTGCTCGCTTCCCGTCGTCGGCGTTGAGAGTCGATAGCAACCAAGCCCCGGGCTTTTCGTCCGCGGCTTGAACCTGAAGCCTCACAAGGAACGGCACATGCCCTCCCGCTCGCCCCAGAAGTTCGGTTCCGCGGCCGTGTTTTCCGCCTTGGCTGTTGCCATGGTGGCTGGCTCGGCGAACGCAAGTGTTTCTGACCCCGCGCTGACGATCTTCGCGGACAACGGGTCAGCGACGGATGTCTTCACGATCCCGCTCGCGCTGCTCGCCCCGGGCGGGCCGGTCGGTTCGCTCACCTACACCCTTCCGGGCTCTGTGACGCTTCCGAACACCGGAACGATCATCCAGAATCTGAACCTGGTGTACGTCCCGGAGAACGCGGTCCCCGCTCAGGAGAACCGCATCGGCCTGAACTACACCCTCTGGACCGGCACCGAGGCCACCACGTTCACGGTCTCTTCCGGCGAGTTCACGCTCCCCGGCCTTCCGGCGCAGTTTGGTCGCGGCTCGGCGGGCGTCAGCATCACCAACGGCACCTTTGACGGAACGGCGGATGCCGATGTCGTCTTCACCGGCCTTCAGGGCGGTGGGCTCGGCTTCCTGACCCAGTTCGATGGCGGCTTCGGCGCGGGCCCGGCCTATACCCCCGCGGGCTCGCTGTTAAATGTCTTCGGACCGGCCTCGTTCTCCTCGCCGAACAGCAACTTCGGCATCGATTCCCTCGATTACACCTTCCTCGGCGTTCCTCGCACTACGATGAGCAGCCAGTGGCGCTTCAGCCTGAGCCCCAATGATCAGGTCGGCGTGATCAGCTCGTTCTTCTCTTCCAGTGTCATTCCCGCGCCCGGTGCCGCGGCCCTTCTCGCTTTCGGCGGGTTGGTCGTTGCCCGGCGTCGCCGCTGATTCCCCGCGCCGTCGCGGGCCATCTGCGGAACCACGGTCGAGCCGGCCGCTCCTCAAAGGGCGGCCGGTTTGTTTTTTGACGCACACCCCTCATCCTTGCCGCAGGCGCGGCACGCCACACGGGCATCACGCCTCGGCGGCCACTCCGCCAGCAATCTCCCGGCTGATCCGCGCCAGCCTCAGTGCCCGTACGCGCTCATCGGCGGGCAGGTGCACACCAGGTTGCGGTCGCCGTAGGGGTTATCCACCCGCGCGACCGGCGGCCAGAACTTCCGCTCCGCCAGCCACGGCGCGCCCTCCGGATACACCGCCTGCTTGCGCGAGTACTCGTGCTTCCACTCATCGCTCGTCGCCGCGATGATCGGGTGCGGGGCATGCTTCAGCGGGTTGTCGGTTCGGCTCGCCCGGCCCTCCTCGATCTCGCGGATCTCCGCCCGGATCGCGATCAGCGCATCGCACAGCCGGTCGAGCTCCGCCCTCGGCTCGCTCTCGGTCGGCTCGATCATCAGCGTCCCCGGCACGGGCCACGACATCGTCGGCGCGTGGAAGCCATAGTCCATCAGCCGCTTGGCGATGTCCTCGGTCTTGATCCCCGCGGACTTGTCAAACGCGTTGCAGTCGATGATGAACTCGTGCGCGCACAGCCCCGACTTGCCGCGGAACAGCACCGGATAGTGCGATTCCAGCCGCTTGGCCATGTAGTTGGCGTTCAGGATCGCCACCTGGGTGGCCCGCTTCAGGCCCGCCGTGCCCATCAGCGCGATGTACACCCAGGGGATTGTCAGAATCGCCGGCGAGCCCCACGTCGCGGCCGAAACCGGGCCGATCGCCTTGCTGCCCACACCCTTAACGCGGGATGCCTCGGCAAAGGGCGAGGTGACCGGATGGCCCGGCAGGAACGGCGCCAGGTGCGATGCAACGCCGATCGGTCCCATGCCGGGACCGCCGCCGCCGTGCGGGATGCAGAACGTCTTGTGCAGGTTCAGGTGGCACACATCCGCCCCGATGTCACCCGGCCGGCACAGCCCGACCTGCGCGTTCATGTTCGCGCCGTCCATGTACACCTGCCCGCCCGCATCGTGTACGAGCTGGCAGATCTCCTTGATGTGCTCCTCGAACACGCCGTAGGTCGAAGGATACGTGACCATCAGCGCGCCGATGTCGTCCTTGTGAGCCGCGATCTGCGCCTTCAGATCGTCAAGGTCGATGTCACCGTTGGCCTTGTTCGCAACGGCGACGACCTTGAACCCGGCGATCACCGCCGATGCGGGGTTCGTACCGTGGGCCGAATCGGGGATCAGGCAGACATTGCGGTTCGCCTGGCCGCGGGCGTGGTGATACGCCCGGATCACCATCAGGCCCGCGTACTCCCCTTGGCTGCCGGCATTCGGTTGCAGGCTGATCGCCGCAAAGCCGGTGATCTCCGCCAGCCAGTGCTCAAGGTCGGCAAACAGCTTCTGGTAGCCCCGGGTCTGATCCAGCGGCGCGAACGGATGGAGGTTGCAGAACTCCGGCCACGTCACAGGCACCATCTCGCTGGTCGCGTTGAGCTTCATCGTGCACGAGCCCAGCGGGATCATGCTGTGCGTGAGCGAGAGGTCGCGGTTCTGAAGCTGGAAGATGTACCGCATCATCTCCGTCTCGGAGTGATGCGTGTTGAACACCGGGTGCGTCATGAACGCGCTGCTGCGCTCAAACGCCTGCGGGATCGCCAGGTGCGCCGCCGCCACAAGCGCATCCACGTTCTCCTTCCCGCCCCCGAACGCCCCGAGGATCGAAGCGACATCCTCGCGCGTCGTGGTCTCGTCGAGTGAGATGCCCACCGTGCCGTCGCCAAAGTCGCGCAGGTTGATCCGCTTGGCCCTCGCGGCCTCCAGCGCCTGGGCCGCGCTCCGCCCCGCGGGGCGGACCCGCAGCGTGTCAAAGACCAGCTCATCGCCGATCGTGTGCCCGAGCTTCACCAGCCCCGCCCGCAGCGTCTGCGTCATCGTGCGGATGCGCTGGGCGATCGCCGTGAGCCCCTGCGGCCCGTGATACACGCCGTACATCCCCGCCATGATCGCCAGCAGAGCCTGCGCTGTGCAGATGTTGCTCGTCGCCTTCTCGCGGCGGATGTGCTGCTCCCGCGTCTGAATCGCCATGCGCAGCGCGGGGTTGCCCATCGCATCGCGAGACACCCCGATGATGCGGCCGGGGATCTTGCGTGCATACTCCGACTTGGTCGCGATGAACGCCGCGTGCGGCCCGCCATATCCCATCGGCACGCCGAATCGCTGCGCGCTGCCGACCGCGATGTCGGCCCCGTTCCCGCCCCCGCCGCCCCATTCACCCGGCGGCTTGAGCAGCGTGAGCGCGAGCAGATCCGTCGCAACCACCACCAGCGCGCCCGCCTCGTGGGCACGCTTGGTCAGCTTCTCCCAGCACTCCACCCGCCCATCCGTCGTCGGATACTGCACCAGCACGCCGCACACGCCCGCAAGCTCGATGCTCTGAATCGCGCCCTTCCCGCCCGGCTCGCTCCCCGCGATCACCAGCTCGATCCCCAGCGATTCCGCCCGCGTTCTCACAACGCCCAGCGTCTGCGGGTGGCAGTCGCTCGCCGCGACAAACTTCCTCTTCGCCCCATCCGCTCCCGCGATGGAGAAGCACATCGCCATCGCTTCCGCCGCGGCCGTGCCCTCATCCAGAAGGCTTGCGCCCGCCAGGGGCAGCCCCGTCAGGTCGCTCACCATCGTCTGGAAGTTCAGCAGCGCCTCCAGCCGCCCCTGCGAGATCTCCGCCTGATACGGCGTGTACTGCGTGTACCAGCCCGGGTTCTCGAGGATGTT